>JBOHOM010000059.1:0-15271 GCA_050731075.1 Nitrospiraceae bacterium | reverse complement strand
CAATCACTCAAGGTTTATCCCGTCGCGCATAATCGTACGCGCTCCGGGTCGAGCTATTTCACCGGAAAGACCACAACACTTAGAGCGTCTATCCGGTCGCCAAGAGCCATCATATTGGGCTCTCAGTCGGGTCAAGCATGGTATGGAGCCCACGACGCGGATCGAACGCGTGACCTCGTCCTTACCAAGGACGTGCTCTGCCAACTGAGCTACGTGGGCCGCCTTCAACAAACGTCGTTCGCGCTTCACGCTTCACGAGGAACGTCTTTCACTGGAGCGGGCGACGGGATTTGAACCCGCGACAGCCAGCTTGGAAGGCTGGAACTCTACCACTGAGCTACGCCCGCATACGTAAAGTACGATTTGGTGATCTGGTAAGGCGTGAGCGCGCCGTTCGAAATCACCAAATCACCAGATCATACTTCGCACTTGTCTTCGTACTGGTGGGCAGGCAAGGATTCGAACCTTGGAAGCCGATGGCAACAGATTTACAGTCTGCCCCCTTTGTCCACTTGGGTACCTGCCCGTCCGAGTTCGTGGATACTCGCGTCTCCACCCCACGCGCGACAGCCGTTCCCTGCCAGCAGGATCGTGTATCAGTATCGAAACACACACCACCCCACTCACAGGTATCCCGCCCCTTGCACCCTGGAGCCTGGATAACTGATCGAGGGGAGGCTACACCATTGGTTCGCGAAATATTGAATTGTATTGGCCATTTATCCAGTTGTCAAGGGGAAAATCCAGGTGGGAGGCTACAGTCGCATTTCTGAGATCCAACCGCGGGACAAGCAATTCATGGAGCAAGCAGATTGCCCGCGGCCCGGCAGAACCGACCGATATGATCAGTGGCAGAGTCTCCCGCCTTCGGATGGTGCCGGCCTCGGCTCCATGACGGCGGCGGAGCGGCTGGCCAGTTCGGCCGGGTCTTCAAACAGGACTTCCAACAGGAGTGCGACCTCACGCGGTGAAATGCGATGCGAAGGTGCCAGATACCGTTTCCGGGCGATCAGACGTTCGGCCGGGTCCTCGGGTTCGTAATAGCCGATCAGGTCCCGATCCCGGTCCGCCTTCCGTAGCCGCTTGAACCAGCTTTCCGTCCCACCGTGGGTCCGAGACCCGTGCGCACCGCGCTCTCCCGATAGTTCCAGTCTTGTCCACGCCGCCCAGCCTACGAACACCGCCCAGGTCTCATTGAGCGCTTCCCAGGACTCGCGGTCGGTCAAGTACCGGGTCTCGGTCGCCGACTTGCGCTGCAGCACAGGGGTAATCGCGACGGTTTGATACCGGCACTGCTGCTGCTCGGCCGCGAACGCGAGCAGTCGAGAGGCGTTGGGGTCAGCCGCGGCCACGTCAGGCAACGACGTGAGGTAATCCATATAGGCGTGAAACAGTTCGTGATAGAGGGTCCCTATGTCACGGTGGGGCATCGTTTCCAGCGGCCTCAGGACTCCGCCGGCCGCGTTGAACGAGAGCGTGCGGTTCAGCACCATGCGGTGCTCCTCCGGATGGTACTCAGCCGCAAACGCGTGCAGGTCTTCGAACTCCAGCGTCACAAAGCCGGGGGGGATGAAGCGCAGGAACCGAGTGGGAAGGCCGAGCCCTTTCGCCCGCTCGATCAAGGCATTCCAGACGCTCTTCGAGGCCGGAGGGCCATCCGTGGCTACCGCCGGCCCGGCATGAACCACCCCCACGAGCGCCACCGATAGCCCGAGAATCAACGCGCGCATCCCGCGATGAGCACAAGACATTGAAGCGCCAGCTCGGCTGATCACCCCCTGCACAAACCCAGACGGTTTATCCCGCGCTCCTGAAGCAGGACTCGCCCGGTGCGGCGATCCTTATTCGCCGCCCCGTCCGCTCCAGCCACGGGAGCTGTCTTCTTCCACGAGCGCCCAGGTGTCAAATAAGGAAGGGGGCACGTCGTCCAGGAACCGGGACGGTTTGGAGAGCACCGAGCCGGTGGTCTTATCATACACGTTCACCGGATAGGTCAGGTAGAGATGCCGCTTCGCACGGGTCACGGCCACGTAGAAGAGCCGCCGCTCCTCCTCCAATTCATCCTCCGTCAAGAAGGCATAGGCGGACGGAAACCGCCCGTCCACAACCCAGATCACGAACACGCATTGCCATTCAAGTCCCTTCGCCGAATGGATGGTCGAGAGAACAAGTCGCTCGTCGTCCCGACCCATCGCCTCCACGTCGGCGACGCTTTGATCGGGAGGCTCCAATGCCAAGTCGGACAGGAATTCCTCAAGGCGGTGGTACCGTTCGGCCATGGTGTAGAGATGCTCCAGGTCACGCATTCGCTTCGGATAATCGTCGTACTGATCTTTCAGGATGGGCAGGTAATAATCGTAGACCTGGCTGACCTGCTCCGCCGGCGTCAAGGCTCCGGGCCGGGCTGCTTCCTCCAGCATCCGTGCGAGGTCCTTGAGCGCCCGGGAGGATCGGCCGCCGGCCTCACGGAGCACATCAACAGGTCGCTCGGTCTTGAGACATGAGGCGACCAGGTCCTGCGCCTTCTTAGGCCCTACCCCCTCGACCAGCAGCAAGACGCGGGTCCAGCTCACCGTGTCGAGCGGGTTCTCGACCACCCGAAGGTGCGCCAAGAGATCCTTGACGTGCGCCGTCTCGATGAATTTGAACCCGCCCTGTTTCACGAACGGCAGATCCCTCCGTGACAGCTCGATCTCCAGATCGAATGAATGGAAACTGGACCGGAAGAGGACCGCGATCTCATCGAGCGGCACACCCTCCTCCCGCAGCTCCAGAATCTTCTGCGCCACGAACCGAGACTGCGTGTTCTCTCCGCCGGCCTGGACCAGCACCGGCAGCGGGCCCTCTTGCTTCTGCGTGAAGAGGCGTTTGCTGTATTTCTCGACGGCTCCCCGAATGATCTCGTTGGCCAGGTTCAGAATCGGCTGGGTGCTCCGGTAATTCTCCTCCAGTTTGTAAATCGTGGCTCCCGGAAATTGCTCGGGGAACTCCATAATGTTCCGAAACGTCGCGCCCCTGAAGCCGTAAATCGACTGACTATCGTCCCCGACCACCATGACATTATCGTGCGTCTCCGCCAATTTCCTGATCAGGTCCCCTTGCAGACGGTTGGTATCCTGATATTCGTCCACGAGAATGTAGCGATAACTCTGTGAGATCGCCCGGCGCGCCTCTTCACCCGCCCCCAGCAATTCCCGCAGTTTCACCAGGAGATCGTCGTAGTCCAAAAGCTGCCGCTGTCGCTTCGCCGCCTGGTAGGTACGTTTGAGCTTCTCGAGGTCTTCCAGATGCTCCGAGAAATGCTCAAACTCCCCCAGCACGATCTCTTCCATGCTCCGGAGGGTATTCTCGCATTTACTGAAGATCTCGGCGATCGTTCCCTTCCGAGGGAAGCGCTTGTCCTTCTCGTGCAGGCCGAGCTGCGTGCGGAGCAACCCGATCAGGTCTTCGGCGTCGCCGCGGTCCAGGATCGTGAAGCCGGGCTCCAGCCCGATCGGTCGCCCGTAGCGTCGCAGAAGCATGTTGGCGACCGAGTGAAAGGTCCCGCCCGACACACGCTCACTCCGCGACCCGATCAGGAGGCCCACCCGCTTCAGCATCTCCTGCGCCGCCTTGCGCGTAAACGTCAACAAGAGGATCGTCCCGGGATCATTGCCCAGGTCGATCAGGTACGCCACGCGGTACACCAGAGTGCGAGTCTTGCCGCTGCCCGCGCCCGCGATGACAAGCGCCGGTCCATCCCCCGCCGTCACGGCCGCCAGTTGTTGCGGATTCAACGCCTGTCCGTAGTCCAGGGACAATTTCGACGGAAGACGCTCCTCAGCGCTCCGCCGGAGCAGGTATGGTTTCATCTTCCGATCCATGCCGCCCTCACGCCTCCGACACGGTATCCGGTCTCGCCGCCTGGATGCCGATTCCGCTCGACCGCATCCTTCCTTTCGGACACGCGTCGCACATCGTGGGGCTGTATAGCATAGCGATTCCCTTGTTGCAACGCTCGCCCGGCTCCTCAATCATCTGCTCAATTACTCTTCCTTCTTGGACGGTGCGCCGGAGTTGTGTATATAATGGACGCAATTTTCTCGGAGGGCGCATGGCAGCATCCAAGAGCCCATTGTCCGGCCTATTGCGCGACCTGGGCAGTTTGATGGTCGCGGGAGCGGGAGAATCCGTCACGATGGTGAAGCGCAGCGCCCCGGAGCAGGCGCTGAAACTCAAGAAAACGGACGAATGGAAAATTTACCTTGAATTCCTGAAAGTCATGTTTAATCTGGCAGACCGGCTGTCGGCTCTCCATGTGCCGATTCACGAGCAATCGCAGTTCATGGACAGCCTCGAAGACGCCGTCACCCACCAACTGCAGACGGTCCTGGGACCCGCCCTCAGCCCCGACAACGACGAGATGGAGATCGTCTACACGATCGGCCGCGCGGTAGCGGAAAGCCGGGACCGCTACGAGCGCTTCCGCTTCCTGGTCACGGAGGACAGCAAGGTCAAGGAAGAGTTTTTCAGGACATTCAGCGAGCGCGTGGCGCAGATGATGGGCGCGTCGGGCAATGGCATGGTGCTCTCCGCAGCCGCGCTCTGTGCCAGCTCAATGGTGCCGGCCATGAAGGCATTGTTCGAAGGGTCCGCGACGCGAGGAACAGCCCCCGAGCGGGTACCCGGCGTCAAGCCTGCGGACCGGGGACCCATTGCTCCGACTGATCGGGTACCCGTTGCCAGTCTTGGTGCAACGGGTGCTGGTGATGAGTGGGTGAGCCGGCCGGGCCTTCACGGGCAACCTGCCGGAGGAGGAACGGGGAACGAAATCAAGTTGGTCAGCGTCATGTCCAGCATCGAAGGTGAGGAGGTGGAAACCCGCTGGGGCCTCCACCCCCGCTTCAGGCAGGACTTGAGCCCCGAAGAAGCTCAGGAACTGACGCGACGCATGAACCGGGTCACCAAGATTCTCGGAGAGCGCTACGCAAAGGTGGCGTTCTCAGCGGACTGGAAGAGTTGGCACCTGAGCGGCCATGCGTAGAGACGCAGGCTCGAGGCGATAGGCCATGGGCACCTGTGAAGGCGAGGGGCTATAGGCGATTGGTCCGATGTTCCGAACCATAGCCCATGGTCTATAGCCCATCGCCTTCCCTATAGCCTCGTGCCCATAGCCTACGACGAGAGGAGGTAGAGTGAGCGAAGCACAACCGATTGCCGGATCGTCGGGGCCCCTGCCCGGCGGTCTGGTTCGGCTTCAGGAACTCGCAAACAATCTCTGGTGGAGCTGGAACCCGGGCGCCCGACGCTTGTTCGAAGCCATAGATCCGACATTCTGGCGACTGACCCAGCACAATCCGGTCAAACTCCTGCATCACCTGAAACCTGAACGGCTAGCCTCACTCGGCACCGAGCCTGTCTTTATCCGCCAGTACTCTGCCGTACTCAAGGCCTACGACGAGTACATGGAGGCCAGGGGGACCTGGTTTGCGACCCACTACCCCACACATTCAGCCTGCACGATCGCGTATTTTTCGGCCGAACTCGGGCTGCACAGCTCGATTCCGATTTACAGCGGCGGGCTCGGCATCCTGGCGGGCGATCACTGCAAGGAGGCCAGCGATCTGGGAGTTCCCATTGTGGGGGTGGGATTCATGTATCCCCAGGGCTATTTCCAACAGCGGATCACGGCGGAAGGCTGGCAGGAGGCCGAATACCTGCCCTTCAATCGACTGGATTCGCCCATCCACCAGGCCAGGACGCCATCCGGCTCTCCTTGCCTGATCAAGGTCGAAATGGACAGCCGGACCGTCTCCGCGCTGGTCTGGCAGGTTCGTGTGGGACGAGTCAATCTGTATCTCATCGACACGGATCTCTCGGAGAACGCGCCGGATGACCGCGAGCTCTCCGCCAGGCTCTACGGTGGCGATCAGGAGGTCCGCCTCCGCCAGGAAATGCTGCTCGGCATCGGTGGGGTGCGGGTCTGCCGGGCTCTGGGGCTTTCGCCCGTTGTCTGGCATGCCAACGAGGGACATTCAGCGTTCCTGACCCTGGAGCGGATCCGAGAGCTGGTCCAGACCGGGACATCCCACGCTGAGGCCGCCGAACTTGTGCGCCAGAGCACTGTCTTCACCACTCATACGCCGGTTCCGGCCGGACACGACGTCTTCCCGATCCCTCTGATCGAGCACCACTTCCGCGGATACTGGGAACAACTGGGCCTCACGCGTAACGCGTTTCTCCGATTGGGGGAGCACCCTGGCACTGCGAGGACCGGATTCAACATGACCGCGCTGGCCATCCGAATGTCCGTGCACGTGAACGGGGTCAGCCGGGAACATGGCCGTGTGACGCGTGCGATGTGGAGCCCTCTGTGGCCAGGAATTCCCCAGGATCTCGTGCCGATCCGCAGCATCACGAACGGGATTCATGCTCCCACCTGGATCGCGCCCGAGATGGACCATCTGTACGGCAAATATCTGGGTCCGGACTGGGCAGACCGGTCGGATGAGCCGGTGGTCTGGCACCGCGTGAGTGACATCCCGGAAGCTGAGTTATGGGCAGTCCGGCAGGCCCTCAAGCGCAAGTTGATGAGCTTCATTCGGGAGCGCGCCCGCCAGGGGTGGATGCAAGGACGCCTGGAAGCGTCGCAAGTCCTGGCGGCCGGCACCTCGCTGGATCCGGAGGCTCTCACCATCGGGTTTGCGCGCCGGTTCGCCACGTACAAGCGGGCCACCCTGCTGTTCCGGGACCTGGGCCGGCTGAAAGATCTACTTCAAAACCGTCATCGTCCCGTCCAAATCGTGTTTGCGGGGAAGGCCCATCCGGCGGATGAGCCCGGTCGGCAGTTCATCCAGCAGGTATACAGCTTCTGTAAGGACCGCGGGCTGGGGGGCCAGATCGCATTTTTGGAAGACTATGACATGCATTCGGCGAAGTTCCTGGTTCAGGGTGTGGACGTGTGGCTCAACACCCCGCGCCCGCCGATGGAAGCCTGCGGCACGAGCGGGCAGAAGGCGGCCCTCAACGGCGTGCCACACCTCAGCGTGCTGGATGGCTGGTGGCAGGAAGGGTACGACGGGGCGAACGGCTGGGCAATTACGTCCTCGCCGGATCCCGCGGACCCGCATGCCCAGGACCTCCAGGATGCCGAGCAGCTCTACCGCCTCCTCGAGCAGGAGGTGGTCCCGCTTTATTACGCGCGGGACCTGGACGGAGTTCCGCGAGGCTGGATCCAGATCGTGAAGAACGCGATCCGCACGAGCGCGCCGCGGTTCTGTGCACGCCGGATGGTCAAGGAATACATGGAACTGCTCTACGCCCCCGCAGCCGCACCGCCGCCGAAGGCCTGGTAGGCCCTCGCCGTCGCTTCGCTCTTGAGTTCTCCCCGACCGCTGCCACAACGGTTATTCCCGCTGTGCGGTGGTGAGCCCGGGCCCTGTCCGAGTGCCTCGGCCTGCGCGACGCGGATGTGCCCCCTCACACGGCGCAAAACCAGAAAGTAGGGAGTCCTCCCTACGAAAGGGAGGGAGGTCCCACCAAACGTGGGGGGTAGCGCATGGCCCGATTTTCGGTTTGGCCCCATTGTTGACTTGACACCGCTGGCCCCGATGCGAAAAGATGCCGCCGGTGAACGTGAGAACTTCGGGAACGGAACGGCTCCTCCCCCTTCGGGCGATCACGCTGTGCGTCTTCGTGGCCAGCGTCTCGTCGCCCAACATTCTCCAGTCCGCCGAACCGTCCGCGCCCGCCAACGCCTCGGAGCCCCAGCGTGACGCACGGGTCGCCTTTCAGAAGGGGCAGTACGACCAGGTGATCCGCCTCCTGGAAGCCGCTCCGCCCGATTCGAGACAACCCCGCGAGCTGCTGAAAGTTGGCCTTCTGAGTTATGTGCGCCTTGGCCAGCCCGAGGCGGCGTTCACGGTCTACACCCGTCTCATCCCCCCGGGAAACCCGGACGATCTCACGTTGCTCCGCGAACTGGCCTTGGCGTTCATCACCAGCCGGGTGCGCGATCCGCAAGAACATCTGCGCATCGCGGCCTACACCGCGTTGGCCGAAATAGGCAGTCGCGACCTCGTCCCATTGCTTGGAGACGGGCTCTTGGATTCGTCCGTGTTGGTTCGTGCCCAGGCAGCGGAGGGCCTTGGCCGGTCCGCGCCGGACGGCGATTGGACAGCTCTGAAGCGAGCGTTGGAGGACCCCGCTCCGGCCGTCCGGATCGCGGCGCTGAACGCCTTGGGCGAACGGCGGGATCCCACATTGCAGGAGCTGCTCACCCGCATGGCACGGTCCGAAGAAGGGGCGATTCATGTGTTTGCGCTGGCCGCGCTGGTGAAACTGGGGCAAACCGACGCGCTGGCCGACATCATGAGCGCCGCCACCCTGCCGGACGCAGACACCCGCATGGCGGCCCTGGGTGTGCTGGGGCGCCTCAAACATCCGCCCAGCCTGACGGTGCTCAGACAATCCCTCTACGATCCGAACCCCGACGTCCGGGCGTTCGCGGCCGGCGCACTCGGGGAGTTCGGCCAGGCCGGAGCCGCCACGGCCCTGACGCGCGCGCTGGAAGACGAGAACCCGCGCGTCCGCGGGACCGCCGCCGCCAGCCTCGGGCGGCTCCGCGTGGCCTACACCCGCCCGCTGCTGTGGCAGGCGGCGCGGGACCCGATCGCGATGGTTCGTGTCGGCGCCGTCGAAGGATTGCTCAGATTGGGGGAGCGCGACGCGGTCCTGGTGGCCGCCGACCTGGCGAGGCATTCCGATCCCTCGGTCCGGAGTGCGGCGGCGCTGGCCGTGGGGTCCGCGGGCAACCGGAAGGCGCTTCCGGTTTTGGAGACCCTGATGCAGGACCAGCAACCCCAACCCCGCCTGATGGCCAGCCGCGCTCTGGGAAAGGTCGGTGGACGAGCCGCGATCCCGCTGCTCAAGCATGCCCTTCAGGATTCCGATCCCGCAGTCCGGGTCGCGGCGGCAGGGAGCTTGGCCCAGGTGTCGTCCATGCCCCGGTGAAGACCTTGAACGAAGGAAGGAGACTTATGCTGAGATTTCTGGGGCTGGTGGTGCTGATCGGGACCACGTTCGTGCTCGGGTACTACATCGGTCAACGTCCGATCAGCGAACTGAGGAAGACCGTGCGGGACCTGTCGCGCGATGTCCTCGATACCACCTTGGGCATCGAACGAAACTTGCGACAGCGTTCGGGCCTCGTCGATGCAAAATCGCGCCTGATCCAGGCGAAATCAGAACTGCTGGACCGGAATTTCGGCAACGCCGCCAAGGAACTGGCGGAGGCGGTCGATCATCTGGAGAAGGCGAGCAGCGTAGAACGGGACAGCGGTCGGACCTCCTCGATCAAGCCGCTGGTGGCAAGGATCCGAGAGACGCAACTGGAACTCGCAGTGGGAAAAGCCGTGCCTCGAACGAGGCTGGACGAGATCCAAAAAGAGTTGGACAGGTTCATGGCACGGCAGTGAGGGAGACCTGCGCTCAGGCAGTGGCAGTCCGCTTTTTCCACGAGGCGAGGATCCGCTCCACGCGCATCTTCACAACCAGATCCGGATCCTGGAGGAGCGGCTTGATCGCCTCGCGCCCCCGTTCGTCGCCGATCGTTTCCAGGGCCGCCGCGGCAGTCAAGCGGATGAACCAATCCTTATCCTGCAGCCTCTCGATCAGGGCCTCGACGGCCCCGGAGTCCTTGATCCGCCCGAGCGCGATGACCGCTTGCTTCCGGATATTCTCGTCCTTGTCTTTCAGCCCGGCCACGAGTGTCTCCACCGCCGGCTGGCCGAGCTCGACAAGGGCCTCGGTCGCGTCCTCCTTGAACTCATCGCTTCGTAACTGAGCCACCAACGGAACCAAGACCCGCTCATCCTTGATCTTTCCAAGCGCCCTGATGGCGTACTTCCGGATGTCCCAGTCCCGCAGCTGCTTGATGAGGGGGTCGACTGCCGGGGAGCCGACCAGGGCGAGCGCCTCGACGGCCGCCTCCCGTACCTGCCAATCGCCATCCCGAAGCGACCGCGCGAGCGGCTCGACACACCGCTCGTCGCCCATCTCCCCCAGCGTGATGACCGCCTCGCGGCGCACCGCCCAATCCGGATCTTTCAAGAGATCGATTTGGATTTCTATCTCATCCTTGACCCTCTCTTCTTCCAGCACCACGTCCTCGGTCGCCTCGGCGGGCTGCTGGTCCATTGTCGCCGTAGGATCGGCCGGGCGGTCGGACGTCGTCGTCATGGCGTCCGACACGTGGTCGGTCAGCTCATCGTCCGATGGCGAGGCTTCAGGCAGAGAGCGTTCTATGGGCTTCTTCGTCTCGTCGCTCATGCACTCGTCTCCGTCGGCCGGGTCAACTTCATGAGGTCCGATGATAGAGCTGCCGCGGGAGGGGTTCTACACATCAGCGGGCGCGTCATTCTTGGCCTCCGGCGGCTTGGCTTCCGACGCCTTGGCCCCCGGCGCCTTGGCTTCCGCCTTCTTGGCCTCAGGCTTGGCCTCCGCTTTGGTCTCTGCCTTGGCCTCTGCCTTGGCCTTCTTGCCCATCGCATGCCGTTTCCTGACCTCGAGGCGCCGGCGCTTGCGCTGAAGGCGTTTCAGGCGCTTGCGCAGCGAACGAAGGGCCGGAGCCGTTCCCGGAGTATCCTTCGTGGCCGTACGTTCCCGCACTCGGGCCGTTAATCGGGTTTCGTCATCCTGCCGCGCCGTCTTGGCCATTTGCACCTCATCGAGCCGGGTCGTCTCCATCCCCTGACGAGGACGGACTGTCGCCGACGTGTCAGTCTAGTCAATGCGCATCGAGTCTGTCAACACGACGTAAACGCAAGCAAGTAGACGAGGGAAGGGTTAGGGGATTTGAAGGGTCGCCAGGGTATAGACCCGGTGTTCGGCGGCCAGGATGTCCGCCACAAGACGCGCGCGCCGCGACCGCAGAATGTCGCTCGGCGGGAGACGGAATCCCCGTGCTCCCGACGCTGCGCGACGGATCAAGTGGCGATCCGCAGGTCGAACTGGTCCGGGAAGCATCACGGAATGACCAACCCCTAACCAGGCAGGGGTCCACTGGGCCAGCATTCTCCGATCCTCGGGGAGCAGGAGCCCCTCTCCTTGATGCCCGATGACCTCCAACTGCGCCGCGACAACGCCCTGTTCGACCATGCCGAGCTGGCGGGCCGCGGCAAGGGACAGATCAAGAACACGCCCGTTCACGTACGGACCGCGGTCATTGATGCGCACCAGAACCTGCGCCCCGTTCAGCACGTTCGTAACCCGCACCACGGTCCCCAATGGAAGGGTTCGGTGCGCGCCCGTAAACGCTTCCATGTCGAAGAGCTCCCCGCTGGCCGTGACCAACCCGTGAAAGTAGGCACCGTACCAGGACGCCATGCCTCGCTCCTTGAGCCCTACGTCCAGATCTGCCCGGCCTTTCGGCAGGCAGGTGCAGGCACTGATCCCGAGGCTCAGGGCAGCCAGTATCAAGCCCATGCTGCATCGTTGTCGTCGTTCTCGCCCTGCCCTCAAGGGCACCTCCCTTTGCGACCCGGCAGACCGCATCCGATGCCTTGCACACACCCCGCAGGTTCAGAGGAAGCGCGCAGCTCAGAACGGGATAACCGGATATGCCTTACCGTTGGGGATGAACCGGAGATGATCGGAAGTGGCGAGACTCTACCAAAGCTTCGATGAACTCGTCAAGAGGGATTTTCTGCTCCTCTGATCTCCGCGTGATTCAAGACGATCAGGCAACCGGGTTCGCTCCGACATGAACAGACTCACGCTCGCTGTCACTTCAGCCGCAGGAGGTTGTTCTCGACCTTGGTATTGGTCAGCAGCTTCTCGAGACTGTCGGTCAGAATGTCATTGATGAGGCGCTGCGCATCCTCGGGATCAAACCAGAAGACGTTCTGCGAACCCTCACCGCTCAGCGTCATACGGACGACGCTGCCGTCCGCTGTGTTCCTCGCCTGGATCGCCATCTTGGTCGTGGCCGTGATTTTGGTCGAAAAGACCCGGCTCTTGGCGTTCACCGACATATCCAACAGCTTGCCCGTGAGCATGACGTCCGGGCTCCCTGCGCCGGACGCGCCCCCCGCTTTCGCCACCTCGGCACGCCACCCCTCCTGCTTCAGATAGTCGGCGATGACCGGGGGCACCACCTCCGCGGGCTTGCCGCCCGGCACATCAAAGTACGTCTCGCCTCCCCAGAGGTGGGTGCGGGTTCCAAGCCGTTTCGTCTCCGGCCGCGCGTCTTCAAAGGCAGCCACTGCGATTCGCAACCCGTCGGGTTTCTTGGCCGTGGCTTCGGTCGCCGGCGGAGTCGTCTGGATCTCCAGGGTCATGACCTCCCCTTTGCCAGCACACCCGGCCAGCGCCATGAGTCCCACCCCGAACGCCAACAGAACTATGCGTGTCCCCACGTCTCCCTCCTCGTTGACCATTGGATGATACGGTGAACGGTTCTCTTCGACTACGGACCGGAGATCACTGCAGCACGAAGTGCGCCCGCCGATTCTGCTGCCAACAGTGGTCGCTGTGAACGGAGCAGAATGGCCTCTCCTTCCCATAACTGGTGATCTGAAGCCGGGATGGTGCGATCCCGAGGTCCTTCAAGTACTGCTCGACCATCCGCGCGCGCCGCTCACCCAGCACCAAGTTGTAGGCCACGGTGCCGCGTTCGTCGCAATGCCCCTCGATCAGCAGTGTCGCGCCGTTCCCCGCCTTGAGTCGCCGGGCGTTCCCCTCCAGCGCAGCTTTCGCATCGCTCCGAAGCACGAACTGGTCATAGTCAAAATACACATCGGACAGGACCAGCGGTCCTGGTCCTGGAGCCACAGCAGCCAGGGGCGGCGGAGGCTCAGGGGCAAGTACCTCCTCCTTTGGGGGCGGCGGAGGCGGAGCCGCTGGAGGCGGCGGCTCGGGGGCACGTGCGACTTCCTGGGGGGGCTGTGGCGGGGGCTCGACCTTCGCCTTTTTCGGCGCGCCGGGCACGAGGGTCTCGTCCTCCGCCGACGTGGAGAGCTTCCGGCCGCTACAAGCGGCCAGGAGGACCAGCAGACTTAGGCAGGTAACCAGCGCGGTGAACGAAGCGACAGGCTTTGCCATCTTGGGGATCCCTCCGCTTAACGGACCTGAATCGAGCGGGCCAGCAGTCCGTTGGGGTTCTTCAGATAAGTCATGGCCGCTTGCTCACCGACCTTGATGGCGCCCAGGGTGACCCTCTCCTTGCCACGGCTGATCACGGTACCCGAATCCACCGTGGCGCCCACGATGAGTTCTTCATGGTTTGCCGTCATCGTCTTCAGCACGATGACCGGCGGCGACTCCTGGACATTGACCGCCACCACCTCGCCGCGCACGGTCCGCTCCGAGGCAGCGGCCGGGACCGACGCAAACGCTCCGACAACTCCTGCGACCAGGATCACCAAGGCTCGCGCCGAAAGGCTGTTCCGTTTCCTAGCCACTGCGACTCCCTCCCTGCACCATGCCATAGCTGGCGTCTCACAAGTGGAGAACTATAACAAATTTGGATACATTGTCAACGAGCACAACCGGGAACCCATCGTTGTGTCCATGCCGCTCGTGCAGTCCGCCGGTCTTGACGGTCTCGGACAAGACTCTGTAAGATTCCGCGCGGGCCCGCTGCTGCTCGTCAAGGCAGTGGGTCCATCTACGAGGAGGGCTGGAGCAGCCCCGCGATGATTGAAGTCCAGAACATCACCAAGCGCTACGGAGACTTCACGGCCATCGACCGGGTCACCTTCACGGTGGACAAGGGAGAAGTGCTGGCCTTTCTGGGCCCCAACGGAGCCGGAAAAACCACCACGATGCGGATCCTGACCTGCTTTATGCCCGCGACCGAAGGCGTGGCCAGGGTGGCCGGGTTCGACTGCTTTGACCAGCCCCTCGAGGTCAAGCGGCGCATCGGGTATTTACCCGAGCATCCGCCGCTCTACCAGGAGTTGACGGTCACGGAATACTTGACGTTCGTGGGCCGGATCAAAGGCATGGGCCCGGAGGACCTGCGCTGCGGATTAGACCGCGTGATGGAGCGCCTGGCGCTGGGCGACGTACGCCATCGGCTGATCGCCAACCTCTCGCGAGGATACCAGCAGCGGGTCGGGCTGGCTCAAGCGCTGCTCCACGATCCGCCGGTGTTGATCCTGGATGAGCCGACCTTGGGGTTGGACCCGAAACAGATCATCGAGATCCGAGAGCTGATCAAGAGCCTGGCCGGCTCACACACCGTGATTCTGAGCACACACATTTTGCCGGAAGCCACCGCGGTCTGCCAGCGAGTCGTCATCATCAACAACGGCCGGATCGTGGCAGAGGATAGTCCGGAGGGGCTCTCCGCGCGGCTGCGCCGATCGGAGAAGGTCCGCGTCACGGTCAAGGCGCCCAATGCCGACCTGGCAAGCCGGTTTCGCGCGTTGCCGGGCGTCTTGAGCGTGTTCGAGCCGGCGGAGACCGGCGCCTTTCTGCTGGAATATGAACTGGGCCAGGATCGCCGGGATGAGCTGGCCCGGTTCGTGGTCGACAACGGCTGGGGGTTGCTCGAGTTACAGACCGTGTCGATGACGCTGGAAGACGTCTTTCTCCGCCTGACCCAGCACGAAGAAGGGCTCGAATGACCTCGGTGAACGCCATCCTGGCGAAGGAACTGCGCTCGTACTTCGTTTCGCCCGTCGTCTACGTGGTGGGCGCGGTGTTCCTGCTGATCTTCGGGGTGCTGTCGTACCTGGCCGTCGTGAACGCGGGCACCCAGGCGGTCAGAATGATGCAGATCCAGGGAGCGGCGGCCCAGCTCAACCTGAACGACCTGGTGTTCCGGCCCACCTTCTACAGCGCGGCGATTGTGATCCTCTTAGTCCTCCCGATCCTCACCATGCGCCTGTTCGCGGAAGAGCGGAAGCTGCGTACCTTTGAGCTGCTCATGACCTCTCCGATCAGGCTGAACGAAGTCGTCATCGGAAAATTTCTGGGCGTCTGTCTGATCTTTTTGGGCATGCTGGCGTTGACGGGTATCGTGCCCTTGATCCTGTCGGTTTACAGCAGCTTCGACTGGCGGCCGGTGCTGACCGGCTACTTGGGGCTTGCGCTGATGGGTGCGCTCTTTTTGGCCACCGGCCTGTTTGCCTCAGCTCTGACCGAGAATCAAATCGTGGCCGCGTTCCTCAGCTTCGGCCTCTTGATCCTGGTCTGGCTGCTCGGCGCGCTGGGATCAGTGCTCGGTGACAACCCGATCGGCAACACCATCTCCTACCTGTCCTTCATCGAGCATTATGACCGCCTC
>JBOHOM010000058.1:0-4371 GCA_050731075.1 Nitrospiraceae bacterium | reverse complement strand
ACGTACAACTCGCGTTCCTGGAGAGCGCTGACCAGGATCCGCTCCATGACCGGATCCACTGCGTCGGTGCTGGGCAGGTCCGACACATCTCCGTCATCCTCGGCGGTGAGCAGATCAAGATGCTTGGGATCGCCAAACAGCCAGGAGGTCGGGACGCCGAGCGCAGAGGCCAGGGTCTCCAAGGTGGAAGCCGAAGGGTCCAGCTCCCCGCACTCGATGGCCTCCAGGAGACGGGCGGGCAGGCCGGCCTTCGCGGCCACCGCCGGGACGGAGAGTCCGCGGGAGAGCCGCCAGGTCTGGATGTGGGAACCGATCGGCATGGCGTGATCATACCCAATTTCACCAGATGGGGGCAACGAGGGATCGAGATATGAACACGGCGCCGTTTCCCACTCTACCAATCGCCAAGGCCGCGCTGATCCGAGACCTGCTCCGGAAGAAGAAAACACGGGACGCGGAGCAGGCCTTCGTCCTCGAGGGGATGAAGCCGATCCTGGAGTTGCTGCGTGCCAACTCGCCATCCTTGTTGGCGATTGTAGTCACGCCGGCCTGCCTCGGCAAGGGTGGCGCGTCGTTGCAACGAGCCCTGGCCCAGGCCCGCCCGGCGGTCTATACCTGCCGGGAAACGGTCTTCGAGACCTTGTCGGACGTTCGCACCTCGCCGGGGATGCTGGCCGTGCTCAGCCAACCCGAGTGGGATCAGGCCGTGATCTTCAAGCGCCCGCGGTTGTTCTGCCTCTACGGGGAATGCCTGCAGGATCCGGCGAATGTCGGGACGATCATGCGGACGGCAGTGGCGTTCGGCGTGGATGCGCTGTGGCTCTCGTCGGACTCGGCGGACGTGTTTAGTCCCAAGGTGGTGCGCGCCACGACCGGCGCGCTCCTGAAGCT
Source organism: Nitrospiraceae bacterium (assembly GCA_050731075.1). Lineage (GTDB taxonomy): Bacteria > Nitrospirota > Nitrospiria > Nitrospirales > Nitrospiraceae > 40CM-3-62-11. The sequence continues at coordinate 3,480 of JBOHOM010000058.1, read as the reverse complement.
GCCGGTGTTCTCCCTGAACGACGTCGCGCTGTTTGCGCGCCACGACTGCGCCATCCTGGCCGCCGACTCGTCCGGCAAACGGAGCCGCCGCATCGACGAGATTGAGACGATTCCCGCCCGGTCCGTGATCGCATTGGGAAACGAAAGCCGGGGACTGTCACAGACGCCGCTCGACCGGGCGGCCCTGCGGTTTCACATTCCTATCAGCCGGGAGGTGGAGTCGCTGAACGTGGCGGCCTCCGCCGCGATCGCCTTGTTCTACTTCAGCGGCCTACTTCGGGAGAGCAGTGACGAGTGACAGGTGACGCGTGACGAGTAATGAGGGAGCAAAATCCGGAGGCTGGAAATTCGGACCTTACATGTCACCCGTCACGCGTGACGCGTCACGGGAGTATGGTGCCGAGGGACAGAATTGAACTGTCGACACCAGCCTTTTCAGGGCTGTGCTCTGCCAACTGAGCTACCTCGGCACGGGCGCCACGATAACAAGCAGGCTCCAACCGTGTCAAGCAAACCGAACTCGCGCGCAACGGCCTTTGACTCCAGAGGTCTCCTCAACTCTGACAGCCTTTTTTCTATTGAGAAAGAGGGGACAAGTGACTATCATGACGTCCCCCTGTTCTTGTCGTCGGCAAGCCATTGAACCATGCCTCGGATTTGGAGTAGGAAACATGATGCGGCGCACATCGTTCTCCACGTTATTGATCATCGCGTGCGGGATTGGCCTTGCCGCCTGCGCAAAGACGGTGGTGCAGCCGTTGATGGAAACCGGCGAGCTCGGGTTGCCCCGTCCTCCGCAAGTCCTGGTGTACACGTTTGCCGTTAGTCCGACGGAGGTCACCGAAAACCAGAGCATCATTCATGAGTTCATGGAATCCCATAGTGACAGTGGCATGACCCCTGAGCAACGCCTGCGCGAGATCGGCCGTGAGGCGACGGAGGCCATGGCGGACGAATTGGTCCGTGGGATCTCGGAGCTCGGCCTGCCGGCCCGGCGCGCGTACAAAGAGACCGCCGTCCCTGTCAATGCGATCGTGGTCGAAGGGGCGTTCCTCGATGTTGATGAAGGCAATCGCTTGCGGCGCATCGTCGTCGGGTTCGGCTCCGGCGCCGTGCGGGTGGACGCGCGCGTGCTGGTGCATCAGGCGAGTCCGGACGGCCGCGCGAAGCTGTTGGACTTCATGACTCACGGGGACAGCGGCCATATGCCGGGGGCCGCAGTGACGATGGGGGCCGGCGCGGCCGCCCAAGGGGCGGTCACCGGGGGCATGGTGGCGGCCAACGCGGCGGTCAGCGGCGTGAAAGTCTACCGATCCGAGATGGAGCAGATGGCCGCTCGGAACGCCGAACAGGCCGTGGCCTATCTGTCGCAGTTTTTCGCCAAGGAGGGCTGGATTATCAAGGCCAAGGTCAAGGAGGTCAAGCTCGAGGACAAATGAGGCTAGACAACCGTCATCTTTCGCTTCGCTCCAGCCATGGGGGCTGTTTTCTGCTGAGCCTCTCCCCACAAGCGAAATCCGCCGGTGAAGGCATGGCTATTACTTCCCAGTTGGGCGCCCGTGGGCAGTTTCTTGAGTTTCTTCGCATTGCCACCGCCAAGCACCACATAATCGGCCTGCAGGGCTTTGCTCAGTGACTCGATCACCTTCGCGACATGGCGACGCCATTTCTTCTTCCCAAAGCGCTTCAACCCTCGCAGTCCCACGTAGTCCTCGTAAGTCCGCCCCTTCTTATACGGTAAATGCGCGAGCTCCATGGGTTCTAGCCGACCGTCAATGATCAGGGCTGAACCGAGACCGGTGCCGAGACCCAAAAACAGCATGCGGCCACCCTCATAGCTTCCCAACGCCTGCATGGCGGCATCATTGATCATCCTCACCGGAGATCCGAAGGTCTTGTGAAAGTCGAATCCCACCCATCCACCCCCGAGATTTTTGGGTTCGGCGACTGGACGCCCGTGCAGCACAGGCCCCGGATACCCGATGGACACGGCTTCGTATTCCCAGTCCTTCGTGAGGCGCTTGACTGCTTGAACCATTCTGGACGCAGTCATGGCCGGCCCGGAAGGGACCTTTCGCGGGGTGCGCTGGCCGGAGACAAGCACCTTCACATTGCTCCCGCCCACATCGATCACGAGGATTCTCATGACCCTGCCTGCGGGTTGTGCCAGCCGCCGATCTCCGACGCCAGCCCATCGGCTTCCATCGGCCCCCACGTCCCGGGTTCATAATCAAACAGCGGGGTCGCATGGCCTAGAACGGGCTCGACAATGGCCCAGGCGGCTTCCACAGCGTCCGAGCGGACGAAGAGCAAGGCATCCCCGTGCATCGCATCGGTGAGCAGTCGCTCATAGGCGTCGATTTCATCGTCACGATCCTGCTTCACGGCCGTCAGCTCCGTGGCCATGGAGACCAGTTGCGGACCCGGGCGTTTCACCCTGGCGCCAAGACTGATGGACAACTCGGGGCCCAGTCGAAATCGCAAATAGTTGCCTTGCGCCGGACCGATCCGGCTGATCGGAGCCTGCTTGAGCTTGACCAGCACCTCGGTCGCCGTCATGGTAAGACATTTCCCGGCGCGGATCACGATGGGCACCCCGGCCCAGCGCCAGGCATCGATGCGCAGACGCACCGCGGCGAAGGTCTCCACGTGGGAGTTCGGGGAGACGCCCGGCTCCTTGAGATAGCCGCGGAACTGCCCCCGCACCAGATCGGCAGGTTGGAGCGGGGGAATCATCCGAAGGATCTTCACCACCTCATCACGAAGCGATTCATGGTACGTCAGCGTCAGTGGTTCCATGGCCAGGAAGGCGATCACCTGGAGCAAATGGTTCTGCACCACATCGCGAATCGCGCCGGTCTCATCGTAAAACTTTCCCCGCCCGGTGACGCCGAATTTCTCGGCCATGGTGATCTGCACGCTGTGGACATAGTTCCGATTCCAAATCGGCTCGAGGAAGGTGTTCGCGAAACGAAAGAAGAGCAGATTCTCGACCGCCTCTTTTCCGAGGTAATGGTCAATGCGGAAGATCTTGTTTTCCGGAAACGCCGAGCCCAGGGTGGCGTTCAAGGATTGGGCCGAGGCCAGATCATGCCCGAACGGCTTTTCGATGATGACACGGGCGTTCTCTGCGCAACCCGACCGGCTGAGTCCCTCAATCACCGTGCCGAACAGACTCGGCGGAATGGCCAGGTAGTGCGCCGGCCCTTTCGCACCGCCGAGCGCTTTCCGCAACTGTTGGTAGGTGGCTGGGTCTTGATAGTCGCCGTCAATGTACTGGAGCTGCTGCACGAGTTTGCCAAACGCAGCCTCATCCACGCCTCCCCCGTGTTGGGTAAGGCTCTCACGGGCGCGCGCTCGGAATTGCTCCACCGTCCAGCCGGATTTGGCGACACCGACGACGGGAACCGACAGGGTCTCGCGCCGGACCATGTTCTGCAGCGCGGGAAAAATTTTCTTGTACGCGAGGTCGCCCGTCGC
>JBOHOM010000057.1:0-3791 GCA_050731075.1 Nitrospiraceae bacterium | reverse complement strand
AAAGGGATCTTTAACTGCTTGAGCGAGGGGAGGTATTTCTCAAGAATCTCCGCGTCCAAAACTTCGGACGAGTCTTCCGTCAAAAGCAACGGGGCGCGGCCCAGCAGAACAACAGTGAGAGGATTATCCCCCGTGCTGAGGCCAAGGGCAATGCGAAGGGCCTCAACAGCACGGTGCGTCTTGAGAGGATCCTCACGGATCACCACGACAACGCTGGGCGGCATGAGCTCCCGGTGTATCCCTGTCTAGTTAAAGGCGACGAAACGATCGCATCCATTGAGCATGTTCGACAACACCACGAGGCCGCACAACGTGATCCCCTCATCCAACCCGTCGGTTGGAACACCATGCCGCTGGCAGCCATAGGCGCACACGAAAAACTTTGCGCCTGCGGAGGAGAGCTGCAGGAGGCGCCGGTCACGGAGGTTCAGAACCCCCTCATCGATCAGGTAAAGGTACACGTCGATATCGGACTTGAGAGCCTCTTGGCAGAGGCGTGCGACGGTCGTCACACTGGGGTGGGACGGCGGGGTGGACAGCAGGACTCCGAGCTTCTTTTTCTCCATAATGTCCGGCGCACCACTCATTTCATTAACAGTAATAAAATCAATATGTTATAAGCGCACAGCCGTTGTGCATAACCTACGCTTTTCCCCACGAAAAGTCAACAGGAAATTCAGGCACGTTTAGCTGGCTTTCAGGCGCGATTTGAGGGTCGGCGCAGCGGTCGTGAGAGAGAGCTCTTCTTGTTCTTTCGTGCGCATGTTGCGGACCAGGAGACGCCCTTTTGTCACTTCATCATCCCCCACAATCACGACATACTCAGCGCCGAGGCGGTCGGCTTGTCGGAGGTGGGCCTTGAGCGTGGACGCGCGATAATCGGTGTCTGCGCGCAGCCCGAGACCGCGCAACTCGTCGAGGACGCGTGTGCCGGCGGCTACCCCTCGCTGGCCGAACGCAGCCACAAAGATCAGCCTCTGCGGCGGTGGGATGGCTGAAGCGGGGAGCACCAGCGCGACACGCTCAAGGCCCACGGCGAATCCGACGGCCGGGGTGCTGGCTCCCCCCAGCGCCTCGACGAGTCCGTCATAGCGGCCTCCTGCCGCCACGGCGTTCTGTGCGCCTAAACGGCCGGAGGTTACCTCGAAGATCGTCTGGGTGTAGTAATCAAGACCGAGCTCGAGCCTCGAATTGAGAGATAAGGGAATGCCGAGATCGCGCAGACCGGCCTGTACCTCCTGGAAATGCTGGCGCGAGCCCGCCGAGAGATGGTCGGTGATCCGCGGCGCGTCCTCGGTTGCGGCCTGGCAGCCGGGTACCTTGCAGTCCAGCACGCGCAAGGGATTGGTCTCCATCCGGCGTCGGCAGTTGTGACACAACCGGTCTTCACGCTTCTTGAGGAATTCGAGCAGCGCCGCCTTGTACGGCGCCCGATCGGCGGCATCGCCCAGGCTGTTGATCTGCAGTGACAGGTCGGGAAGGCCCAAGCCTGACAGGAAACGCCACAACAGCGAGACCACCTCGACGTCCGCCAGCGGGCTGCCGGTCCCGAAATACTCCACCCCGTATTGGTGAAATTGTCGGAGCCGCCCGGCCTGTGGACGTTCATGACGAAACATGGGCCCGAGATAAAACAACTTCTGGGAGATCGGGGAACCCCCGAGGTTGTGTTCGATGTAGGCTCGGACCACTCCGGCGGTCGCCTCCGGCCGGAGCGTCAGGGACGTCCCGTCCCGGTCCTGAAAGGTATACATCTCCTTCTCGACGATGTCGGTGCTCGCCCCGATACTGCGCGCGAACAGCTCCGTCACCTCGAAGATCGGCACGCGGATTTCCTGGTAGCCGTAGGACAGCGAGAGGCGATGGGCCGTCTCCTCAATGATCTGCCAGCGGGCAATCTCGTCCGGGAGAATGTCTTTGACGCCCTTGATGCCGCGAAGCATCGCCTTCCCTCTACAGCGGATGACCGGGGACGCAGGATTGGAGGCACTATACTGGCCGCTCTCCATCAAGTCAACGCGGTGCCGGCGACACCGATCTTGCGAAGACCAGAGGCTGGCGGTATAGTGCGGCCCACGCCAAGTTTAATGTTATGATTTGGTGATTTCATAAACATGGAATACCTATGACTGACGGTCCAACCCGCCGCGTGATCGCCCTGGCCCCCATGCCGCCGGAGAAGTCGGCCTATGCGCTGGCGCGGTATAGCCGTTCCCCGGACTCGATTGAGGACAGCATCCGGTGGGTGCACGCCCATTCCTCCGAGAAGTTCTGGGAGCAGTTCTATTTTGCATACGGGCACGCGTCGATCGCGGATCTGGGCCACGCGATCGTCTGCTTCGAGAACATCTCCGAGCTGGCGGCCATCCGTCTGGAGGACGAGCCCCTGTGGGACGGGCAGGCGAAATCCAGCCGCTACCAGAACTTCGCTCCCAGCGGCTGCTACGTTCCGGGCACCATCCTCGGGAGCGAGACGGAGGGCATGTACCGAGGCATACTCGGGAGCCTGTCCAACGCCTACACGGTGCTGCACGCCCCCTTGAAGCGGTTTCTGTCGGAGCGTACCCCTCGCCCGGAGAGCATGAAACCGGGCGACTATGACCGGACCATCACCGCCCGGGCCTTCGACGTCACGCGCTACCTGCTGCCCCTCGCGGTACGGACGAATGTGGGGCAGGTGGTCAGCATCCGGACGCTCGAGAAACAGATTACCCGGCTGCTGTCGGCGCAGCTGACGGAGCTGCGCGCGATCGGAGACGATCTGAAGGAGGCCTGCCGCAAACCGCCGGTGAACCTGTGGGGCGAGCTATCAGGCCAGCCTGCCGGTCTGGAAGAACCGCTGGCCCCCACGTTGGCCCGCCACGCGCAACCGAACGCCTATCAAGCCGACGTGTACAGCGACCTGTTCCGCCATGGGCGCGAGGTGCTGAAGGCCGCCGGCCTTGATCAACCATCCTCCTGGGGCAGGGCAGGTGACGGCGTGGATCTTGTTGACCCGCATCACCCGTTGGACGAACTGGCCGCGACCCTGCTGTACCGCGCCGGGCAGGCGCCGTACCGGAACATCCTGACGATGGTGCAGAACTGGAGCGAGAAACAGAAGCAAGACACGATCGAGGTCGCCCTCCGCAAGCGGGGCCCGTACGACGAGCTGATCAAGGAATTCCGAAGCGGGTACGCGTTCGTCTTCGATGTGCTGATGGACATCGGGGGGTGGCGCGACCTTCACCGGCATCGGCGCTGTCAGCAGATCCAGCAGAACTTCACAACCGTGCATGGGTATGACGTGCCGCCGGCCTTGACCGGGGCCGGCCTCGACGCCGACTACCGGGCCGCGATGGACGCCGTGCAGTCCGATATCGAGCGCCTGCGCGCCTCCAGTCAGGAGGCCGCGGTCTACGCCATCCCGTTCGGCTTCAAAGTCCGCTGCCTCTTCAAGATGGACTATGCCGAGGCGGAGTATATCGCGCGGCTGCGCTCCGGGGTGAAGGGCCACTGGTCCTACCGCACGGTGGCCTGGCAGATGAAGCAGAAGATGGCGGAGCGGTACCCCTTCCTGGGCGGGCAGATCGAGGCCACGCCGCCAGACGAGGAAGACAGCTTGGCTAGATAGCGATGAATGCCGAGCGCGGACCGCGTTCAGCATTGCAGTCTCAGCGGTGCTATACTCACGGGCATGAAAAGTCGTCTGCAATTCGCTGGGCATCCGATCCACGTGATGGTGGTGAGCTTTCCGATCGGGCTCTACACCTCAGCGCTGGTCTGCGATGGCCTCTATCTGATGCTCCAGG
>JBOHOM010000056.1:0-3122 GCA_050731075.1 Nitrospiraceae bacterium | reverse complement strand
ATGCTTGAATCCACATTCGTGTTGCTCAAAGGCATCGGCGAATCCACCGAGCGTCGGATCTGGGACAGCGGAGTCTCAGACTGGCAAGCCTTCCTTGCCTGTGGATCCCTTCCCGGAATCGCGCCGGACCGGAAACGATCCTATGACGCCGACATCGCCCTGGCGATCCGCCGTCTTCAGGAGGGACAGTCTCGATACTTTTCACGATGCCTCAAAGCGCGCGATCGCTGGCGGCTCTTCGAGACCTTCAGGTCCCATGCCGTGTACCTGGACATTGAAACCACCGGCGGCCCTCCCGCCTACGGAGAGGTGACCGTCGTCGGACTCTACGCGCATGGACGCATGACCAGCCTGGTCCGTGGCACATCGCTGACCGAAGAGCGCCTCACGTCGGAGCTATCCAAGTATCACCTCGTCTTGACCTTTTTCGGCAGCGTCTTCGATCTTCCGTATCTGCGCGCCAAGTTTCCCGGAGTGGTCTTGGATCATCCCCACATCGATCTCTGCTTTGCTGCCAGGCGCCTCGGGCTTGGCGGAGGATTGAAGCGGATCGAATCCCTGCTGGGCATCGACCGGTCCGCTGACCTCCAGGGTCTCGATGGCTGGGAAGCGGTCAGGCTGTGGCATGCGTGGCGCCGCGGAGAGACGGACGCGTTGGATCTCCTGCTGCGATACAATGAGGCTGACACACGGAATCTCGAGCCGCTGGCCGAGTTACTCTACCGCCGGTTAGCGGACCGGTACGGACCGAGCACCCTGCCTTCTCCACCGTCGTGACGCGGGGACAGGCGCCGGTGCCACCCTCCCACTCCATGCTGCAGGAAAAATTATTTGACAAGTTCGGGGAGGCCGTGTAGGTTCAGCCCCCAACGAATCGTACCTGCCTTTCATCAGACAACCCAGTTTCGTTCGGATTCGACGCTGCGATCACGGAGACGAGGAGTGCGTCTGATCAGACTCGGCAATTGGCTCCTGGTCCTCCTGTTGACTCTGGGGCCGGGGTGCGTCACGACCGGCTCTCCAGGGCCTGAGGAGGTGCTGCGCGCCCTGGTGCAGGCCAATGCGGAGAAGGACCTGGCGACGCTCTCAAATCTGATGGCCCACGATGCGGACATCATCAGTTACTCGATCGGGGGAAGGAAGTACGTGGGGTGGAGCGAGCTAGCCCGAGAGATGCAGCAGGAGTTTGCATCGGTTGCGCGCCTGGAAATCCCGATCACTCACTTAACAGTCTGGACTCATGGCGACACGGCTTGGTTTGCGATGGAGCTCGACTACATCCGATATGTCGAGACCGGCACCGGTCAAACCCGGACCGCCCTCCCCTTGCGTGAGACCGGCGTCCTGGAGCGCCGGAACGGTCAATGGCTGTTGTTGTCGTGGCATGAGTCCTCCCGGAGCGCGAGCGATGGAATGGCTATGGCCGACCCCGTTCGTACCATCCCTATTCAAACAGGAGCCGCCTCACCTCCAGCGTCGGACGCGACTGACCTGAGCGGCGAATGGGAGATCCAGGAAGAGGACAAATCGTACCGGGCCACGCTCGACCGCGCGGGCAACGGTCCCTACACCCATCAGAACGGCCGCATTGCAACCACCAGTTTCGCCGGCAGGACATGGCAGGGAACCTGGCATCAGACCGGCAATGACCGGGAGGGGGGATTCGAGGTTCTCCTGTCAGACGACGGAAGTCAGGCCAAAGGGGTCTGGTGGTATACTCGGGTCGGTGACAAGAACAATATCCCACCCCGCCAATGGGGCGGCAGCTATGTGTGGAAACGCCTGAACTCGCACTCAAGCCACGCGCCGTGACATGAACCGAGCAGCGCGTACGCGCACGGACTTCCTTCCGCCGTCTTGCTCGTCGTGCAGATGCCGGTACGAACAACGGCCCACCTCTAAGCCGGAGGGCGCATGATTCGGTACATTATGACGGTAATCCTGATCGTCGCATGCGCGGGGCTATCCTTGGCGGCCGACACCCATGAGCATCACGCCGTTCCCACCTTGAAGAACCAGACCACCACCTCAGTCACCATTGAAGGCAATACGGTGACGTTGACGTTCGGACCCATTGATCTCCCATCTCCGCATGATGGCGATCTGGCGGCCAGCATGCCCAAGCACACGTTCCAACTCCCCAAAGACATGTACCTCATCGGATACAAATCGGCCGTGTTCACGAAGGAAGGCAAACCTCTTCCCCAACAGTACCTGCATCATATCCTGATGCTCAACACCGATAAGGAGAGTGTCTCATGCCCCGGCGAGCCGCTCTTCTTTGCCGGAGCGGGCCTGGAACTGACCGAAGCCCGCTTTCCGGATGGGTACGGCGTAAAGCTGGAGAAGGGGAAGAAACTGATGTCGGTGGTGGCCTTTTACCACAAGGCGCCGCCGACCAAGGACGTCATGGCGACCTTCACCATGTACATGGCGCCGGAAGGGGCCCCCATGAAGGACATGGACGTGTACCAGGTCGGGGTCAACATCGTCTGCTACAGTAAGTTCGGGCAGCGGGGAAAGGACCAGACGGATGAGGGCATGGAAATCAAACCCGGCGTCCACGTCCTCTCGGCCCCGCTCAAGTTCCGGATGGACGGCTGCGTCAAGTTCGCCTACCCCCACGGCCATGATGAGCTGCTTCTGATCGCCCTCGAGAACAAAACGACCAATCGGACCTTGCTGCGCACCGTTCCCGACGTGGCGCAGGATGGGACGTTTCTGGCATTTCAGCCTCACCAAGTGTTCAAGGATAGCCGCGGGTTTTCGGTCTTCCAGAATGAAGAGTACGAGATGGTCATGGTATATCACCATCCGCGGCAAGATCCCAGGGTCCAGCACGGGATGGGCAATTACCTCCTCTATATGATCCCGGGAGCCTGCCCGAGCCCCCCCGCCGCCTCGATCAATTGACCTACCTCAGACCACTGCTCCCCCTCGCGCCGCCGACGCCAGGTGACCGCTGATCCGTTCCCTAGCCTAATTTTATGCCCCTCTCCACGGGGCAAGCCAATCCCCCCGGGCTAACGACCCCCTCCTAAAGTAGGATTGACTCCCCCCGCCCCAGCGTGTTAAGCGAGCGCACCGTGCGGCCATGCTCGCTTCCCCGGAAGAGAATGCCA
>JBOHOM010000055.1:0-20203 GCA_050731075.1 Nitrospiraceae bacterium | reverse complement strand
TCGTTCCCCCACCCTGCTTGCGAATGATGACAGGGCATATGGGCATCGTCCACCTCAATGCGGTGCTCGGCAGTCTCGTGGTGACGGTGGGGTTCTGGCTCATCTGGGAGGACATCCCGCCCGCTCTGGCCGTCGTGTGGGCGCTCCTCGTCGCCGGATTTCTCATCTGGCAGGGTTCCACGATCGCGGCTATTTGGGCGTGGGTGACCCTGTTCCTCGGCTTGGAGAGCCTGACCTGGCCGGTCGTCACCATGGTCCGCGTCAGGAGCACTGCCCCGGAGCCGACCGACCAGGACTTGGGCCTGATCCTCACCGCCTTGCTCTTCGGACTCTTCTCATCGATCTTCTGGCTCACCTTCTCTTTCGGAATTTACCGAAGGTTCATCCGGAAAGAAACCGAGGCGATGGAGACAACGGGCAAGCAAGACCTCATTCAGGGAACGCGCTCGGGAAAGAAAGATAAGCGATGAAGGACATGTCACACCATCTCCACCGGATCCACGTCCACGTCGAACTTCAGCCCGCCTCTCCCGCGTTCCGTTTCCACTTCTTCCAGTGAAGCCCGGACCGCCTGCCTCATGGCTTGGGCGTTGCCTGACTTGACCAGCAGTTGCCAACGGTGTCGTCCCCTGAGCTGCGACACGGGTGACGGAATCGGCCCCAGGATCATGATGTCACCGGCCGCGCCTTCGCGAGAGGTGACGGCCCTAAGCAAGCCGGCCCACTGCTGAGCGGCCTCCCGCACTCGCCCGAGGTTCTTCCCGGAGACGCGGAGGTTGATGAGGTGCGCGAAGGGGGGGTAGCCGAGTGTCTTGCGAAAGGCCGTTTCCTGGTCGAGGAAGAGGTCGGCGTTGCCATTGACCACCGCCGCGATGGCGTGATGGGCCGGGAGATAGGTCTGGAGCACCACCTTTCCGCCCGTGTCGCCCGGACGAGCCAGCGCCACCGCATCGAGGAGCGCATGATAGGTCCGCTCGGCCGACCGGAAGTCAGGCAGATGCAGGCCGGCATCGGCATGGGGAATCCCGACGAACCCCGCGTGAGGCAGGGGAAGCCCCTGGAAGAGCATCTGGGTCCCGATCAGGATATCCAGTTCGCCGGCTGCGGCCAGCCGGCGAATCGCCTCGGCCTGGGCGGGCGTGCGCGCGATGTCCCGGTCCAACCGGCCGATCCTGGCGTGGCGAAACAGACGCCGGATCTCTTCCTCGACCCGTTCGGTTCCGAAGCCCACCGGTTCAATCCGCGCACCGCCGCAGGCGGAACAGGTATCAGGGAGCGGGAACGACGCGCCGCAGTAGTGACAGGCCAGGCGGGCGGCCCGTCGATAAAACGTAAGCGCCACACTGCACTGTCGGCAGCGTGGCGAGATGCCGCAGTCCCGGCAGAGGAGGGCGGGGGCAAAGCCCTTGCGATTCAGGAACAGGACCGCTCCCGCTCGGGCCTCCAGGGCGGCGCCGATGCCGGCGATCAGGGGTTCCGACAGCAGTGTCCCCTGAGGAAACCGCCGGAGGTCCACCGTCTGGATGGCGGGACCGGCGGCAGTCTCCCCGATGACGTCCAGGTTCAGAGGCTCCATGGCGGCTCGGGTTTCCAAGGAAGGATGGGCTGACCCCAGCACCAGCACCGCGTCGTGCTGACGGGCGCGCATCCAAGCCACCTCCCGAGCATGGTACCGGGGCTCTTCCTCCTCCTTGAGGGAAGGGTCCTCCTCGTCTTCCACCCAGATGAGCCCGGGGGAGCCCAGCGGGGCGAAGACCGCTGACCGTGTCCCCACGAGCACGCCGGCAGACTCGGCGTGGATCCGGCGCCAGAGTTCGGCGCGCGCGGCGCGTGGCAGTCCGCTGTGCAGCAGGTGAACCCGGCCTCTCCAACGCGCTTCGGCGCGCGCGGCGATTCCGGACGCGCGGGCGATCTCCGGGACGAGGATCAGCACCGCCCGATGCCGCGCGAGCGTTTCTTCCGCGGCCTGGAACAGGCACGCCGAGCGGATGGCGGCAGGGGCCTGCAGGAGGAACGCCGCATGGCGAGTGGTGTCGAGTGCGACCCGTAGTCGGTCCCACCAGAGCGGGAGACGTGGTGGAATGGCGGCAGGCTCCAAGTGGGCACCGGTCGGTGGCAGCGACCGTGCCGGGACGGCGCCATGGGTTGTCGGCGGCCGGATCTTGGTCGAGCGGCCCTCGCGCTCTTCCGGCGTGTGGGCGGCAGCGCGCACCCAGCCTCGACGCCGGAGAGTCGACAGCGTCTGGGTCAACGGACCCGTGACCGTCCGCCGGAGTGAGGCGAGGGTCAATCCATTGGGTGCGTCGGCGAGTCGCTTCAGTATCTCGCGGGCCGTCGGGGAGAGCCGCCGCAATTGTCCGTCTGGGTTCCGGCCGGACTCCGTGAGGGCGTAGCGAAGAGACCGCGTGGCCAGCGGGGAGGCTGGGAGGATCAACCGGATGCATTGCCCCCAGGGCGCCAGGTAACGCTCGGCGACGAGACGAGTCAACTGCAGGAGGTGCGTGGACAAGGCTCCGTCTGCTGTCTCGTCCAGCAGCGACGCAATCTCGCGCAGGCGGCGTTCTCTGAGACCACCCGTCTCATGAGCGGGTTCACCACGTTCGGAACGATGTGACGAGACCGACACCACCACACCGTGGAGCGTGCTGGGGCCGAAGGGAACGAGGACCTGGCTTCCCACCCGAATCCGGGGTTGCAACCGAGCGGGAATCAGGTAGGTGAACGATCGGTTCAGATGCCTGGGGACGATCACCTCGGCACAGACAGGCGATTCGGCATGCGTGATGATGGGAGGGTTGAGTCCGGTGGACTCAGAGACACTCACGGCGTGAGCCATGCGGCATTCTACCAGGCCGGTCCGGGGGTGACAATCAGGTGAAAGGGCGACCGCCGCGAGTGGTCGCCGCGCTGGAGGAATAGTCCGGAAGGAGGGAAAGGAGCCTGTAACTTACCGCAGGGGGGCCGACTGCTCGGCGGGCGAGAGAGTTTGTCCCGCGTCTCCTGCCGTTTGGCCGATGGAAGGCTCGGGCGCGAGTTCAGACCGCTCTTTCGGTTGAAACGTAATCTCAATCCGGCGGTTTTTGCTCTTCCCTGTCTCCGTTGCATTGCTGGCGATGGGCTGGCTGTCCGAATAGCCCGCCGCCGACAGGCTGGCAGGATCGAGCCCGCCTTCCTCCACCATGTAGCGGACAGCATTGTTCGCGCGAGCGTCGGACAACTCCTGATTCGAAGGGAAGGTCTGCTTCAGCGAGGGCCCGATCGGCATGTCGTCCGCATGCCCTTCGACCAGAATCTCGGCGTCCTTGACGTCTCTGAGAAGATTGCTCACTTGCATGAGAATTTCGCCTTGAGCCGGGGTGACCGCCGCCTCGCCTGATTCATACTGCAGCTGGCTGAGCAGGCCCTTCAGTTTGGGCATATCCACCTGGTCTGAGCCGGGGGATTGAGATTCTGCCCCTGGAGCCGGTGGCTCCGGCGGTTGAGCGACTGGCTCCGGCGTCAGGCTTACGGTCCTTGGCTCTTCTGGGGAGGCGATCCCTTTCCCAGCTCCCTTGAACGTGAAGCGGTCGGCGCGCAAGAACGGGGTGGTCGAGCGCGTAATCATGGCGGTCGCGGTGTGATCTTCCAAGGCAATGACTTTCAGTTCCCCTACGGATCGATGGGGAAGCCCGGCCATGACCCGATACACGTCCAGGCGGTCGCCGATGGCGAGATACTCCTCACGCCCCCAGTCGATGTAGACGACGTTCCGTTGCCCGATCAGCGTTCGCCGGTCTTGAAGGTCCACGATCGTGCCCGGGGTGTCAGGCAGCGTTCGACCGGGCGAGGGCGGCTCCTCGCGGGGAGGGAGCGCGAACCGCATGACGCGGTCCCCCGGGGCGATGGAGTCGAACGAGCGCTCGATGAACACCGATGCCAGGTCTTCGTCAACCTTGGTCACCCTCACGATACCCAATATCGCAAACAGGTTCCCCAGGTGGCGTCCGCGCAGCGGGTGGTAGACCTTGTGGAGAAACCGGTAGATGGTATAGAGATCGCCCGGGGCAGGCTCTTGAGCCTTCTTCGTCAGCCGGAGGAAGACGGAATCTCCCACACCGAGCATCACTTTGTCGCCTGTGTACTGCGCCCCGACCGTTCGGGTCACATATCCATCGACCGGCAGTGAGTCCCGGATAAAGCCCGCAGAAAACGCAATGGCCGATTCCCCCCACCGAACCTCCCGCGGCAGGGAACCGGATGGGGCGAGATCCGCAGAGGTCGCGCCGGTCGGCCAGAAGGAGGCCCCCAGCAGGGCGGAGAGCAGAACCATGATCGGGCGGGTCATGCGCATCATCACCGGTGTTTGACGACGTAACCATATCAAATCGTGAGAAGTTGTCAAGCAGAGTGGTGCAGTCCGACGCGCCGCCGAAAGCAAGTTTGACAGGCTCTATGACCCGGTGTAGGGTGATGCACGCAAGGTGTGCCTTGCTCCGAGGGAAGCGTCGCGACGGCCGACCGCCCCGGGTCCGGGAGCTTCGCCAGTGAGCGATTCCAAACAAACCCCGGAGACCGAACGACTCTCGAGAGGGAACCCCAAGCGCCGCATTGAGACCCAGATCCATCGGCGCAAGAAAGCCAAGCCGGTGTTGCCGCTCGAGGCCGAATGGGACGCGGATTCCGCGAGTCCACCAACAGGGCTGCGGATGCCGTCGGACAAGATGAGAAAAAAATGAGCGAGGCCGCGCCCCGGATCGGGCAGCCACGTTTCCCCGTGCCGACCTTCCTTCACCGGCCTCTGTGACCGAAGCCTAACCAACTCCTGAAGAATAAGGCAGTTTCTTGAGCGGCGAATCCGAGGCTAGTGCCGTTCCAACTTTTTGGGACTCGGAAATTGCATCGTTGCCGCTGGAGGTAGGGAATCAGTAGCCTCGTCTTGCTCGGCGCGATAAGTTTGACCGGCACTAGGGCTTTCGGCATGATCAGGGTTAGGTCCTTTGTGCTCTTGATTTATCAACGAGATCGGGGCTAGGATGCCTGGTCCATCCTCGGGAGGTCAACGTGTGTAAGGCGAGGTCTGGATGACCGGCTCCGAACTGCTCCTTGACTATCTAGGCCGGTATTTTCCGATCGTGCTGTTCATCGGAATTGCGCTGGCGTTCGGGGTCGTGACGCTGCTGGTCAGCTATCTGGTGCAGCCCAAGTATCCGGAGGCTGAGAAGCTGAGCCCATACGAGTGCGGCAGCGAGCCATTCTCGGATGCGCGCATGCCGTTCCCGGTCCGGTACTACATTTTTGCCATGTTGTTCGTCATCTTCGACATCGAGGTCATCTTCCTGTACCCATGGGCGGTGGTGTTCGACAAGATCGGTCTTGTCGGGCTGGTCGAGATGCTGGTGTTCATCGGACTCTTTCTGATGGCGTACGTGTATGCCTGGAAGAAGGGGGCCTTGGAGTGGGACTAACGCGTCACGCGTGACGCGTCACGTGTAACGGGTCTGGCAATGGGTTTGGTTCAAATCGGGCGGCATGAAAAGGACGGCGAGCTGGACGTCATTATGACGACGCTCGAGAAGGCCGTCAATTGGGCACGGAAGGGCTCGCTCTGGCCCATGACGTTCGGGCTGGCCTGCTGCGCCATCGAAATGATCGCGGCGGTCTCTTCACGTTACGACATGGATCGTTATGGAGCCGGCGTGTTCAGGGCCTCCCCCCGTCAATCCGATCTGATGATTGTGGCCGGCACGGTCTGTCGCCGGATGGCGCCGGTGATTCGGAAGATCTATGACCAGATGCCGGAGCCCAAGTATGTGATCGCCATGGGCTCGTGCGCAACCTCCGGGAACATTTACGACAGTTATAGCGTGGTGCAAGGGGTGGACCGGTTCGTGCCGGTGGACATTTACGTGCCGGGATGTCCGCCGACCCCTGAGGCGCTGTTCGATGGCATCTTGAAGCTGCAAGAGCGAATCATGCAGAAGCGTGTGTTTACGAAACAACCGGAGCAGGTGAAAGCGTAACGGAGAAATTGTGAATCGTGAATTTTGAATTGTGAATCGAGACGATGGAAGAGACCGACGGCGGATGTTAGACCGCCGCGCCCCGTTTCAGAAATTCAACATTCACAATTCACCATTCAAAATTGAAGGGACATGCATCCCATAGCCGAGCGTATCCAGCAGAAGTTCCCGGAAGGGTTCCTGAGGGCCGTCGAGTGGCGTGGCGATCTCGCGGTGACCGTGGCCAGGCCCTCGCTCCACGAAGTGGCCAAGTGTCTCCACGACGACCCCGACATGGATTTCGACTACATCGTCCATGTGAGCTCGGTGGACTGGCCGGAGGAGGAGGAGCGGTTTGAAGTGGTCTGGGAATTCTACTCGATCCGCAAACGCCACCGCATCCGTCTCAAAACCCGCTGTTCCGAGTCCGATTGCGAAGTGGACTCCCTGGCGGATATCTGGAAGGGCGCGAACTTCATGGAGCGCGAAGTGTACGACATGATGGGAATCCGGTTCCGGAACCACCCCGATCTCCGCCGGATCCTCATGCCGGATGACTATAACGAAGGGTACCCGCTCAGAAAAGACTTCCCGTTACAAGGCAAGGGTTGGCGGGACACGTTCGAGTTTTTGAATGAGACGCACTAGCGAGCAGCGAACGGCAAGTAGCGAGTAGCCAGCGAGTGGCTGGAGGCCAGCTCTGAGCTGTTAGCCATTCGCTATTAGCCACTAGCTAAAAGACCATGTCATTTGAAGACCAGCGCAGTACCATCTATAAGGTGGACCCGGAGCATCCGGAGAGCGCGACCTTACCCACGCTCCGGACCGAAGAGCTACTCCTCAACATGGGCCCGCAGCACCCCGCCACCCATGGGGTCTTAAAGGTCGTCTTGGAGTTGGAGGGAGAGCGGATCGTCAAGGCCACGCCGGTCATGGGCTTCCTGCACCGGGGAGTGGAAAAGCTGGCCGAAGACGGGACCTACCACCAATTCATCCCGCATACGGACCGCTTGGATTACGTCTGCGCGATGTACAACAACTTCGCGTACTGCCGGGCGGTTGAGAAGCTGATGAACATCACGGTTCCGGAGCGGGCCGAGTACCTGCGCACGATCGTCGCGGAAGTCCAGCGCATCATCGGCCACCAGTTCTGGCTGGGAACACAGGCATTGGACATCGGGGCGATGACGGTGTTCTTCTACACGTTCCGGGACCGGGAGATCCTGCTCGATTGGTTTGACGAATTGTGCGGAGCTCGTCTGACGACGAGCTGGTATCGGATCGGCGGCGTGGAACGGGATTTTACGCCGTCGCTGTTGGACAAGGTCCGGCGATTCCTCGACTATTTTCCGCCCATGATCGATGAGTACGTGGTGTTTCTCGAAACGAATCGCATCTGGCTTTCGCGCACGCAAGGCGTGGCGGTGATCTCGGCCGAAGACGCCGTCAACTTCGGCCTCAGCGGACCCACGCTGCGCGGGTCCGGCGTGGATTACGATCTCCGGAAATACGAGGCGTACGGGGCCTACCCGAAATGCGAATTCAGCGTCCCGGTGGGGAAGAACGGCGATACCTACGATCGATACTGGATCCGTATCCTGGAAATGAAGGAGAGCGTCAAGATCATCCGCCAATGCCTGGACCAGATGCCGGAAGGCCCGATCATGGCCGATGTGCCCAGTGTCACGCTGCCTCCCAAAGACCGCGTGTTCACGAATTTGGAATCGATGATCCAGCAGTTCAAGCTGTTTTCGCAGGGGTTTGACGCGCCGCCGGGCGAGATTTATTGCGGCACCGAAGCCCACAAGGGCGAGCTCGGCTTTTACATCGTCAGCAAGGGCGGCGGCAAGCCCTATCGGCTGAAGATCCGCGCCCCGTCGTTCATCCACATGGGTGCGTTCGACCATATGGCGCGGGGCTATATGATCGCGGACGCCGTGACGATCTTCGGGACCTACGACATCGTGATGGGCGAGTGCGATAGGTAATTGTGAATGATGAATGTTGAATTGTGAATTGCCGAGGCCGAACCAAGATCGACAATTCAGCATTCAAAATTGAACATTTAAAATTGTGGAATAAGAAATGGCGCTGAAGCCAGTCACGACTCCGGACATCGAGGCGGCGACCGTCGAGCTGTCCATCGACGGGCGGACCGTGACCGCCAAGGACGGGGTGTCGCTCTACGATGTGATCTCCAGCACGGGGAAAATCGTCCCCGCGATGTGCTACCACTACACGTTCGATCCGTTCGGGTCCTGCGGCATGTGCCTGGTCACGGTGGAAGGCAAGAAGGCGCCCGTCCGCTCCTGCACCGCGAAGGCCGCGGCCGGCATGGTGGTCCGGACCGATGGCGATGACCTCTTCCAGGCCAGAAAAAAAGCGGTGGAGAAACATCTGTCCGTCCATCCGTTGGATTGCCCGGTCTGCGACGCGGACGGGCATTGTGAATTGCAGGACATGGCGTTCCAGCACCAGGTCACGAACCTGGCCAATGCCAAGCAGAAGCTGATCCCGGAGGACACCCGCAGCCCGGTCCTGGATTTCAACATGAACCGCTGCATCGCCTGCGGCGAATGCATCAACGTGTGCAAAGACGTGCTGATGATCGACGCCCTGCAATTCATCAAGAAAGGCGGGTTCACTCAGGTCGTCGCGAAGGGAGATACGGCGCTGGCGTGCGAGTTCTGCGGAGACTGCCTGGCGGTCTGCCCGGTCGGCGCCATCACGAACAAGTATTCCAAGTATCTCTACAAGCCCTGGCAGCTCCGGAAGACGACGACCACGTGCAACTACTGCGGGGATGGCTGCCAGATGCAGCTGGAGACCAAGGACAACGAGGTGGTCCGCGTGACCTCCCCCCTGTCCTGGAAGAACAAGTGGGGCGACCGGGCCGACACCGCCAAGGGGCACGGCGGCATCTGCGTGCGCGGTCGGTTCGGGTTCCAGTACATCGACAGCCAGGCGCGCCTCCGCCAGCCGTTGATGCGCCGCGACGGCAAGCTGCCCGAAGGCAAACTCATAGAGACCCCCTGGCTGGAGGCGATGCAGTCCGTGGTGGACCGGCTGGCCGAGGTCAAGGCGACGCACGGGGCGCAGGCCATCGCGGGGCTGATCACGGCGCGCTGCACCAACGAGGAGCTGTACCTGTTCCAGAAGCTCATGCGCGCCGTGATCGGGACCAACCAGCTCGACAGCAGCTCGCGTTATGGGCACCTGAACTTCGTCCGCGCGGTCCGGCACTCCTTGGGTGTCGGCCGGATGACGAACGACTGGGAGGACATCACCAAGGCCAAAGTCATCCTTCTCGTCGGGACCAATATCACCGAGACCAACCCCCTGACCGCCGTTCGCGTGAAGGAGGCGATCCGCGTCTACAAATCTCAGGTGATCGTCGTGGACTCGGCTCAGACCAATATCGCCAAGCTCGCGTCCTATCCCATGATCGTGACGCCGGGGACCGAAGGCCTGTTCGTTCAGGGTCTGGTAAAGTCGGTGATCGAGCAGGACCTGATCGACGCGGAGACCACCGGCAAGCATCCCGAGGCCTTCGCCGCGCTCAAGCGGGCGGTCGCGAACGTGTCCCTGGAAACGATCGCGGCTCGAACGGGCATCTCGGTGGAACAGATGAACGAGGCCGCCTCGATGTTCGCCGAGGCGCCGCGCGCGATTATTCTCTGCGCCGAGGGCGTCGTTCGCCGGCCCGACGGGTATCAGAACGTGCTGAGGCTGGTGGACCTCGCCTGGATCACCGGCAAGCTGGGCCGGCCGGGCTGTGGCGTCAACACGCTCACCGAGGAGGTCAATGAGCAGGGCGCCGTGGACATGGGTGCGGCGCCGGAGTTGCTCCCCGGCCAGGCCCGGTTCGACGACGAGGCGGCGCGCGACAAGTTTGCCAAGGCGTGGGGCGCCGCCTTGCCTGCGGCCTCGAGCGGGGCCAACCTCATGGAGATTCTCGAGCGCTGCCGAAGCGGCGCCATCAAGGCGCTGTACGTGGTCGGCGAGAATCCGGTGGCGACGCTACCGGCGTCACTTGAGGTGAAGGCCGCGCTCGAGCGGTTGGAGCTCCTGATCTGCCAGGATCCGTTCCTGACCGAGACGGCTCAATTGGCCCACATCGTGCTGCCGGCCTCCACCTACGCTGAAAAGGAGGGGACCTTCACGAACCTGGAGGGCAAGGTCCTGCGTGTCCGGCAGAGCATGGACCCCGTCGGGGAGAGTCTGCCGGATTGGCACGTGATGACGTCGCTGGCCAGCGGGTTGGGCTCTTCTCAGTTTGAATATGAATCCTCCCAGGATATCCAGAGCGAGATCATGAAGTTGCTGCCCGGCTATTACAACCTGGGAGAGCCGCGGAAACTCTCACCGAAGCCGGACGCGTACCTGTCAAACGGCTATGTGGCCGAAGTGGAGAGCCGCTATGGGGTCGTTCGAGACGCAGGGTCCGAACGGAACGGCCACCGCCCGTTCGGCCTGGTCATGGGCCAGCTGCTCTACCACTCGGGCAAGCTGTCCACGCAGGCATCGGGCCTCCTCACGATCGCGTCGAGCGCGGGTCGGCTCCACATGAACGCGCAGGATATGGAACGGCTGGGGCTCACCGAGGAGACGCGAGTCCGGGTGACGTCGGCGCAGGGATCGTTGGAGATGGGCGCGAAGGTTGACCTCTCGGTCATGCCCGGGTCCTGCTTCTTCCCGGAGCATTTCAACGACCCTCCGGTCAAGGACCTCATGCCGGTCGATGTGGATTCGGTCACGGGCGTTCCCTACTTCAAGTTTGCCCGGGTGAGCGTTGAAAAAGCTTAACGAGGCTATTGGCTATAGGCAATAGGCTATAGGTTCGGATTTCCGAGGAGACGGCCATTTTCTCTGAGCCATAGCCCATCGCCCATAGCCCATCGCCTGTAATTCGGAGAACGTGATGAGCATCGGGACCTTGACCAGGAAAGTCCTCCACGCCGCGTTGTTCGATGAGATCTGGGATGCGATGAAGGTCACCTTCAAGCATATGTTCCACCGCCCGATCACCTTCCAGTATCCACGGGAGCAACGAACGATCCCCGATGCCCACCGCGGGGCGCTCGGCTTGTTGCGGTACGATGACGGGAAGGAGCGGTGTGTGGGCTGCGACCTGTGTGAAGCCGCCTGTCCGTCCCATTGCATCAAGGTGATCAGCGCGGAGGATAAGTCGCTCCCGCTCCAGCGCTATGCCTCGGAATTCTATATCGATATCACCAAGTGCGTGTTCTGCGGCTACTGCGTGGAAGCCTGCCCGGTCAATGCGCTGGCGATGACCAAGCTCTACGAGTACTCCACGCACGATAAACGCACCCTCCTCTTCGACAAAAAGCGGCTCTACGAAATCGGCGAGCGCTATTTGGCCGACGCCAAGAAGTATCTGTTTGCCCACAATCAGGAAAAGGATGATCAGGATAGCCGAGACTACCGGTACTTTTTCCCGCAGTCGGTGCAGAAGCCCACGCAGCCCGGGCCACCGAAACATCTGACCTAGATCATGGTCGCTTTCTTCTTCGCCTATTTCTCGCTGGTCAGCATACTGGCGGGGGCACTCACCGTTGCGCTGAGAAACCCGGTGCACTGCGGGATCGCGCTGCTGACCCTGTTGCTGCACGTGGCCGGCCTGTTCTTTCTCCTGAACGCGGAGTTTCTGGCCATCGTCCAGATCATCGTGTACGTCGGGGCGATCCTGGTCCTGTATCTCTTCGTGCTGATGCTGCTCAATCTGAAGACCGACGAGCGGTACCTCCATTCCCGATATCCCCTGTTTCTGGTCCCGTTGGTGCTCGGCTGCGCCTACCTGCTCACGCTGATGCTGCGGTCCCCGTTCGGCGGGTCGAAAGGCGATGCACCGGTGCCCGCGGTCCTTCAGCACGGAGACACCTACGCGGTCGGCATCAAGATGTTCAGCGACTACTTGCTGCAGTTCGAAATCGTGGGGGTCTTCCTGCTGGGCGCGATCATCGGCGCCATTGTGCTGGCCAAGACGCCGACCGGCACTGAAGCGGAGGAACGCTAGCTTCAGTGCAATGTTGAATTGTCAATGCTCAATGTTTAACGAAGCCCAAGCCGCCAATGCATTCGTTAATTGAACATTCAACATTGAGCATTGGACATTAGGCCTTATGGTCCCTCTAAGTGCATACGTGGCGGTCAGTGCGGTGCTGTTTACGACCGGCGTGATCGGCGTGCTCATCCGCCGGAACTTTATCATCGTCCTGATGGCGGTCGAGATCATGCTGAATGCGGCCAACCTCAACCTGGTGGCGTTCTCGCATTACCTGGATTCCATGGCCGGTCAGATCGTGGCGTTGTTCGTGATCGCGATTGCGGGCGGCGAGGCGGCGGTCGGGTTGGCCATCATCATCGTGGTGTTCCGCGGAAAAATCTCCACAAATGTGGATGAGATGAACCTCCTGAAATGGTAGCAGTCTGTCAGGTTGAGGGCTAGCGTGTTCGACCTGCTCGTCATTCTCATCCCAGTCTTTCCCCTTGCGGCCTTTCTGCTGAACGGTCTGCTGGGGAACCGCTACTCGCACGTCGTCGCCTACCGCCTCGGCTGCGGGTCGGTGGGCCTGTCCTTCCTGTGCGCGATCACCGTGTTCCTCCGCGTGGTCCGGACCGGCGCGGCCCGGGAAGTGATTGCCTACCACTGGATCTTCGGCGGCGATCTCACCATTAATCTGGCGTTCCTCATCGACCCGCTCACCTGCATCATGCTGCTGGTGGTCACCGGGGTGGGGTTCCTGATCCACCTCTACTCGATCGGGTACATGCACGGGGAGGAAGGCTTCACGCGCTTCTTCACGTACATGAACCTCTTCATGGTCTCCATGCTCCTGCTGGTGATGGGCAACAACTACGTGGTCCTCTTCATCGGATGGGAAGGGGTGGGCCTCTGCTCGTATTTATTGATCGGCTACTATTACGACCGTGTTTCGGCCGCCAAGGCCGCCACCAAAGCCTTCGTGGTGAACCGGATCGGCGACGCCGGATTCCTGGTCGCGATCTTTCTCGTCTTCGTAAACTTCAAGACGCTGGATTACACCCAAGTCTTCGCGCAGGCCGGTCAGCTTTCGACGGGAATGGCCACGGCGATCACTCTCTGCTTGCTGCTGGGGGCGATCGGAAAATCCGCCCAGATTCCCCTCTACACCTGGCTGCCTGATGCGATGGAGGGGCCCACCCCGGTCAGCGCCCTGATCCACGCCGCGACGATGGTGACGGCCGGCGTGTACATGGTGGTCCGCAACCACGTGCTCTATGACATGGCGCCGGTGTCGCTGAACGCCGTGGCCTGGATCGGCGGTCTGACCGCGCTGTTCGCGGCGACGATCGGGCTGGTCCAGACCGACATCAAGCGCGTGCTGGCCTATTCCACGGTGAGCCAGCTCGGGTACATGTTCCTGGCCTGCGGCGTCGGCGCCTATACGGCCGCCATCTTCCACCTAACGACCCATGCCTACTTCAAAGCGCTGCTGTTCCTCTCGGCCGGTTCCGTCATCCATGCCCTGTCGGGCGAGCAGGACATCCGGAAGATGGGCGGGCTGAGCGCCAGGATTCCGTGGACCCACGCCACGTTCCTGGTGGGCACCCTGGCCATTGCCGGCATCTTCCCGCTGGCCGGGTTCTGGAGCAAAGACGAAATCATGGCCCACGCCTTCGTCCACGGCCGTTACGGGTGGTATGCCGTGGCGGCGGTCGGCGCGTTCCTGACCGCCTTCTACATGTTCCGTCTCACGTATTTGACCTTCTATGGAGAGTCACGGGCCGAGCAGCAGGTGGCCGAGCATATTCACGAATCCCCCGTCATCATGATCGGGCCGCTGGTGGCGCTGGCTGCACTCTCCGTGCTGGGTGGCTTCCCCGGGGTGCCTCCCGAGGCCGGGTGGTTCCATCACTTTCTCGGCCCGGTGGCCATGCCCGCCGGCGGGGGGGACCAGCACGAGGCGGGCCTCGGCCTCGTCGTCCTGCTCATGGGACTGGCCACGGTGATCGCCTTGCTCGGCTGGGGGTTGGCCCATTACCTCTACATCCTCCGGACCGAGACCGCGGAGGAGTGGGCCGACCGTCTCCCTGGCGTGTACAGGACGCTGTTCAACAAATACTACGTGGACGAGCTCTACGACGCGGCCATCGTCGAGCCGATCAAGCGCGTGGGGCTGCTGTGGGACTGGTTCGACCGCACCGTGATCGATGGAGTCGTGCGCAGCGTGGGGCGCATGACCGAACTCGGCTCGGCGTTCAGTACGGCTTGCGAGAAGTACGTCATCTACGGGTCGATCAACGTCCTCGGGTACGGGAATCACCTGGCGGCATGGTCCTGGCGGAAACTCCAAAGCGGGAAGGTGCATCACTACGCCGCCATCCTTGTGGCGGGGCTGTTCATCCTGGTCCACCTGATCCTGATCTGGTGGACGGGGTCTGGGTCTGTCGGCGCGGCACTCAAGTGAAGACGTTATTCGTTAATCGCGAGAGAAGAGAGTTAGAAGGTCCCTGTCTTCTTGCGATTAACCTTTAACGATTAACGTTGAACGATGCTGGAAGAACTCACCTTCGGGTTTCCCATACTGTCGCAGCTCTTGTTCCTGCCCCTCGCAGGCGCGTTGGTCCTGTGGCTCCTGGAGGAGGAGGATCTCATCAAGAACGCGACGCTGGCCGTGGCGGCGGTGGAGCTGTTCCTGGCGATGATCCTGCTGGTTCGCTTCGTCCCGGACTCAGCCGCGATGCAATTCGCCGAACGCCTGCAATGGATCCCGCCGCTCGGGATCAGCTATCACCTGGCGGTGGATGGGATCAGCGTGCTCTTTGTGGGCCTCACCGCTTTTCTGACGCTTCTGATCGTCCTCTACTCCTGGGACACGGTGCGATACCAGGTCAAAGAGTACTTCATCGCGCTGCTGGCGCTCGAGACCACCCTCATCGGCATCTTCGTGTCGATCGACCTGATCCTCTTTTTCGTCTTCTGGGAGCTGATGCTCATCCCGAGCTACTTTCTGATCAAGCTGTGGGGAAGCGGGGTGGATCGACAGTACGCCGCGCTGAAATACGTGCTCTACACCTTGCTGGGCAGCGTGTTCATGCTGGTCGGCTTCGTGCTGTTGAACCTGAACTACCACGACTGGGCGGTCTCCCACCGGGTGGACCCCCCCTACTCCTTCGATTTCCTGCAGTTGCTGACGACCCCGATTGCCGGCGACCGGCAGGTGCTTATTTTCTGGCTCATCTTCCTGGGGTTGGCGTTCAAGGCGCCGATCTTCCCCTTTCACACCTGGTTGCCGGACGCGCTGATGGAAGGCCCGATCGGCATGGCGGTCGTACTGGCCGGGATCAAGGTCGGAACCTACGGGTTCTTGCGGTTCAGTCTCCCGCTCCTGCCGGAGGCTTCGAAGAGCAAGGGCGTCGTGACGGTCGTGGTGGCCCTGGCCTTGATCGCCATCGTGTACGGCGCGTTCGTGGCGCTGATCCAGCCGGATCTGCGTCGCCTGCTGGCGTTCAGCAGCATCAGCCACCTCGGGTTCTGCGTGCTGGGTGTCTTCGCGCTGAACTTCCAGGGTCTCCAGGGCAGCTTGCTCACCATGATCAATCTGGGCTTCACCACGGCGGGCCTGTTCTTCCTGGCGGGGTTCTTGTACGTGAGGCGGCACAGCACCAACCTCTCGGCCTTCGGCGGGCTGGCCAGAAAGGTCCCGCTGCTGGCCACGTTCCTGCTGATCATCGGGCTGGCCTCGATCGGGCTGCCCGGCACCAACGGGTTCGTGGGAGAATTTCTGGTCTTGCTGGGCGCCTTCAAGGCGCACTGGGTGTACGGGTCGGTGGGGGTGCTGGGGGTCATTTTCGGCGCCGCCTATTTTCTGTGGTACTACGAGCGGGCGATGTTTGGTCCCCTGACGAAGGGCGTGACCCAGGCGATGGCGGACCTGAACGGCCGCGAGCTGATCATCGCGGTCTCGCTGTGCGTCATGATCTTCTGGATCGGTCTGTATCCGGCGCCGTTTCTCCGGATCATGAACGGCTCGATCCAGGCGTTGGTCGAACGGTTGGAGCACGGATCGGCGGTGGCCGCGAGCGAAAAACTAGGTTCGAGGCTTGAGGCGAGGGGCGAGGGGCAATTTACCAAGGAGCTGCTCGCCTCGGGCCCCGTGCCTCGCGCCACGCGCCGTGAGTGAAGCGAGATGGCTGAATACACGCTGCTGATCATTCTGTTCGCGCCCTTCGTCGGGGTGGTGGTCCTGATGTTCGTGCCGAATCGGCAGGCGTTGCAGGTCCGCCTGGTGGCCGCGGCCGCGGCCGGCGTGTGCATGCTCGCGTCGTTCTATATGTTTTTCGCCTACGATCCCGCGAGGGGCGGGTTCCAGTTCATCCAACGGTTCGAATGGTCCAAGCAACTGGGCATCGCGTTCTATCTCGGGGTGGATGGCATCGGAGCCCCCTTGGTGCTGGCCTCGTCGATCCTCTTGTTCGCCGGGATCTTCATCTCCTGGCATATCAAGGACCGCACGAAGGAATTCTACATTTTCCTGCTGATCCTGGCGGCCGCCACCATCGGCGTCTTCATGTCGTTGGACATGTTCTTCCTGTATTTCTTCTACGAGATGTCGGTCATCCCGATGTACGTGCTGCTGGGCGTGTGGGGCAGCCACACCAAGGGGTATCTGGACATGACCGACGCCGAGGGACTGAAGAAGCGCGACTCGGTCGGGTTCATCCTCAACTTCGCGGCGAACAGCAAGGAGTACGCCGCGATGAAGCTGACCCTGTTCCTCTCGGTGGGAGCCGTGGTCGCGTTGATGGGCATCCTGCTGATCTACAAGTTCTCGGGCCTCCACACCTTCGATATTCTGGTCCTGCGGGAGCAGGCCAGGTTCTCGGGCTCGCTGGCTACGATCATCTGGCTGCTGGTCTTCTTCGGGTTCGCCTCGATCGCGCCGATCTGGCCGCTGCATTCCTGGTCGCCGGTGGGGCATGCCGCGGCGCCGGCCGCCACCAGCATGCTGCATGCCGGCGTGTTGATGAAGCTCGGACACTTCTCGATCATCCGAATTTGTTACGAGATCCTGCCGGAGACCACGCGCGAGCTGATGCCGATCGCGGCCGTGCTCTGCGTCTTCAACATCATCTACGGCGGCTTCGTGGCGTTCTACGCCAAGGACACCAAGTACGTGATCGGCTATTCCAGCTCCAGCCACATGGGCTATGTCTTCCTCGGGATGGCGGCGCTGGACTACATCAGTCTGACCGGGGCGGTCCTGTACATGTTCGCGCACGCGCTGGCGACCGGAATGCTGTTCGCCATGGCCGGCTGGGTCTATGACCAGACGCACTCGCGCCATATCCCGGAGTTGGGCGGGCTGGTGAATCGCATGCCGTTTGTCGCGGGCTGTTTCTTAGTCGCCTGCATGGCGTCGGTCGGCATGCCGGGCACCGTGAACTTCATCGCCGAAATCATGATTCTGGTCGGAAGCTGGGGCAAGTACCCGATTCAGGTCATCGTGGCGGTGGTCGGGATCGTGCTGACCCTGGCCTATCTCTTCCGGATGATGCGGGGGGTGTTTTACGGTCCGATGGACGCGCAATACAGTCACGCCCATGATGCGGTCACGGTCGTGGACCGGCTCCCGTTGCTGCTCATGATCGGCTGCAGCATCGTGTTCGGAATCTTCCCCGGGCATTTCTATGACGTGATCCGGTCTTCGGTGGATCCGTTGCTGGCGCGGATCGCCGTGGTGGCGCCGCTGGTCTCTCAGAGCGGGGGAGGACTGATGCCGTGACCTTTACCCTGACGCTGTCGGGAGCCGACCTGCTCCTGCTGCTGCCTGAGATGCTGTTAACCGTCTGGCTGTGTGTGGTCTTGACCGTGGACTTCGCGATGCCGCGGCTGCCGAAGGACCGGCTGGCGTACCTGAGCGTCGCGGGATTGGCCGGGGTGCTGGCGAACCTGGTCTGGTTTGACCTGTCCGGGATCGGTGGGACCCTGTTCGCCCACATGTTCGTCGTGGACCGGCTTGCGGTGTTCTTCAAGATCTTCATCGTGGGGACCACCATCCTGGTCATCCTCGCCTCGGTCGATTATGTCCGGCGGTTCCGGTTTTTTAGGGGCGAGTACTATTTCCTGGTCCTGATGTCGGCCCTCGGCATGATGTTCATGGTCTCAGCCAACGATCTGCTGTCGGTCTTCATCACGCTGGAGTTCTCCACCTTCGGGTTCTACGTTCTGGTGGCCTATCTGCGCGACGACGTCGCGTCCAACGAAGCGGGGCTCAAGTTTTTCATCCTGGGGGTATTCGCCGCCGGCCTGCTGGCCTACGGCATCAGCCTGGTGTACGGCGAGACCGGGAAGCTCGTGTTCTCGGACATCGCGTCGACTGCGGCCACCCCCGGCCTGGTGATCGGATTCCTGCTGATCTTCGCAGCCCTGGGTTTTAAGATCGGCGCGGTGCCGTTTCATTCCTGGATTCCCGACACCTATCATGGCGCGCCGACTCCGGTGACCGCGTTCCTGTCCATCGCGCCCAAAGGGGCCGCGTTCGCGATCCTGATCCGGATGTTCTTCGTGTCGCTGGCCGCCTTCAAACCGGCCTGGGTGCTGTTGCTGGTCGGCGCCTCGATTCTGTCCATGACTTACGGCAACATCGTCGCGATCGCGCAGCGGAATATCAAGCGGCTCCTGGCCTATTCCGGCATCGCGCAGATCGGGAACATCCTCATCGGGCTCGCGGCCGGCACGAAGATGGGCGGCGATGCCATCCTGTTTTACCTGCTGACGTACCTGTTCGCGAACCTGGGGGCGTTCGCGATCGTGATCGCGGTCGGCAACCTGATTCGAAGCGATGAAATCGAGGATTATAACGGCCTGAACCGGCGTTCCCCGTTCCTGGCGTTTGCCATGCTGGTCTTTCTGTTGTCGCTGGCCGGGGTCCCGCCGTTGGCCGGGTTCATCGGCAAGCTCTACATCTTCCTGGCGGCGATCAATGAAGGGCTCTACACGCTGATCGCCGTCGGCCTGATCAACATCGTCATCTCGATGTACTACTACCTGGTCGTGGTCAAGAAAATGTACATCAACGAGCCCACGGATCCTTCTCCACTCACCATCTCGCCGCCGATGAAGGTGGTGGTCTATGCCGGCCTGGCCGGGACGCTGTTCCTGGGGATTTATCCGCAGCCCGCCATCGACTGGGTCGTGGCCGCGACCCTCATGTTCTCCAACCTGGCCGGCCCTGCCGCTGCCGCGCCGACCGCGGTCCTTCCGCTCGGTGGCTGAAGCCCAAGGTCATTCAAGACACTTGATCTTTTAGGAGCTTCAGGGCATCCTTGTGGCGGCCTGAAAACATCAACGATCAGAGGGAACTGAACTCTATAACCGGGAGGGAGGACGATGGGAGAGAGAGGCTACGGTCAAATCGTGGCAGAGGCCCTTGCACGGGCCATTCCATGGGCGATCGTGTTCTCGGTGACGATTGTGGTGACTGCCAAGCTCCTCGTGGTCATGATCGCGCCGGAAATCAAGAAGGGAATCGAATACGGGGCGAATTCGGTCATCGACGCGACCGTGAACAAGGCGTTAGACGATAACCTGTACCCCAAGATCAAGCAAAACACGAAAGAAGCAATCGAGTATGCGGCTGCCACGTTGAACGGGAAGCTGGTGAAGCCGTCCGCGAAAGGAAAATAGCGGGCGACACGCCTGCTCCCCGACGCGGCTCCAGTTCGACCGGTATGGGACCGGACGACGCGACGACGGCCGGTCCCTCCGTAGAATCCTGCCCCTGGCCCTCCTCCTGCGTCGAGCGCCTCGAACAGATCCTTCCCTTCACCGGTTGTTTCCGCATTGAGAGCAGCGGCTCCGGCCAAACCAAAGGGTTCGGCGGTCGGTTCTGTTCCTGAAATAATTTTGACAAGCCCCAAATAAATGCTAGGCTAAACTCCGGGCCAATCAGCTCGCGTCATCCCGGCCGCATCCATATGGAAAGGCTCAAGAACTACCTTCTGAAGAACTTCGAGCAGTTGTTTGTCCTGCTCATCCTCTGCGCGACCGTCCTGGTCAATTACTACATTCCCCAGAAGCTGGCGTTTCTGAATTTCTATTTCCTCCCGATCATCTTGGCGGGCTATTACCTCGGTCAGCGCAAAGCGGTCCTCGGCGCCGTTCTCTGCGCACTGGTCATCTCCCTGTATGTCGTCCTGAACCCCGAGTTGTTTGAAGC
>JBOHOM010000054.1:0-2665 GCA_050731075.1 Nitrospiraceae bacterium | reverse complement strand
GGGCAGGAGGGCAGGCGGCCTCAGACTGCGCGCGTCCGGCGAGCACACCATCCACCCTTGCCCGGAACGATCAATCCTGTGTGCGCGACGCGCGAGCACGTGAGGCCACCTGCCCTCCAGGCCCCTCCCGTCGCGTGCGCGGTCTGCGAGCACAGGGGATCGACCAGGCTGCCCTCACCTTCCTTTAGCGCTGTGAGTACCACCGAAAGCCTTTGGTCTCCTGATAGGTGGCCCGCGGAGCGCCGCCCGGTTTCTCCAGGAGCAGGACCTTGAAGTCCCACAGCCCGAACCACGCCGGATCGATCAGCTCGTGATAGTGGCATCCCAGCAGCTTCTCCACTTCCTGGAGAATCACCTCCGGACCGGCCAGATCCATGTTGCCGACCCGCTGCCAGCGAATAATCCCGTCCCGGTCGATGATGTACACATTCGGGATGAATCGGCCGCCCCCGTACAGCTTGTCCGTGATCTTCTTCGGATCGATCAGGTAGGGATACGTCACCTTCACCGGAAACTGCGCCAGAAACTCCATCACCGCTTGCTTGGAATTCCCCGCGGAGTTCACCCCCACAACCGCCACATTCTTGTCCCGAGTCGCCTCGTACACCTTTTGAAGATTCGTGCCCTGGTTCAGACAGGGCTCACAGATATGGAACAACCCCAGCACGATCACTTTCCCCTTCAAGCTCTCGAGCGAGACCGTCTCGCCCGTGATCGAGGTCAGGGTAAAGGTGGGGGCTTTCTCTCCGACCTTGAAAAAGCTCTTGGCCGAGACCGCCGTCGCGAGCACGACGCACGCGATCAACGTCAGCAGCGTCAGGATAGTCCGTCCCATGGTGGCCTCCTGCTTAAGGAAGGATAAGGTTCAGGTTCAGGTTAAGGTCGAGGGCGGAGTCGCGCATTCATTTTCTCACCCTGAACCTTACCCTCAACCTCAACCTTCAAGGTAGGCTATCCTAGCACGGGCAAAATTTCTGGGGCAACCGTGTCAGAGAGAAGGCTCGAAGAGGCCCAACTGCAACTCCTCCGCCTTCGTAAACGGGATGGGATAGTGCTCGGTGAAGCAGGCGTTGCAGTATTGTTCGGGGCTCCCGGGGGCCGCCTTGAGCATGCCCTCTAAACTGAGGTAGGCCAGACTGTCGGCCGTAATATACTTCCTGATCTCCTGGATGGAATGGCTCGATCCGATCAGCTCTTTCTTGGTCGGCGTGTCGATGCCGTAGAAGCAGGGCGAGACGATCGGCGGTGAGCTGATCCGCATGTGGACTTCCCGCGCGCCGGCCTGGCGGAGCATCTTCACAATCTTTCTGCTGGTCGTCCCGCGCACGATCGAATCATCCACGACTACCACCCGCTTACCCGATAACACCTCAGGAACCGCATTAAGTTTAATCTTCACGCCGAAATGGCGGATTGACTGCTCAGGCTCGATGAAGGTGCGGCCGACGTAATGGTTGCGGATCAGCCCGATCTCGAACGGGACCCCGGAGCCTTCCGCATAGCCGAGCGCCGCCGGGACGCCGGAGTCCGGGACCGGGATCACGATGTCCGCGTTGACCCATGCCTCCTTGGCCAACTGCCGGCCTAGGGCTTTGCGCGTCAAGTAGACCGCGTTCGATCCAAAGATCTTGCTGTCGGGCCTGGAAAAGTACACGTATTCGAACACGCACATCGCGGGCTTGGTCTTCGGGAAGGGCCGGTAGCTGCTGACGCCGTCCTGGTTCAGCACGACCAATTCCCCAGGTTCGATCTCTCGCACACACTCGGCCCCGATCAGATCGAAGGCGCAGGTTTCGGACGCCACCAGCCAACTGTCCTTCATACGCCCCAGGCAGAGCGGGCGGAATCCGTATGGGTCCCGGGCGGCGATCACGCCCTTGTCGGTCAGCAGCACGACCGAGAAGGCGCCGCGCACCTGGTTCAGCGCGTCGATGACCCGCGCCAGGAGGGTGTCCGACCGGGAGTGCGCGATCAGATGGATGATCACCTCGCTGTCGGTCGAGGACTGGAAGATCGCCCCGTAGGCCTCGAGCTCATTCCGCAGCATCGTGGCATTGATGAGATTGCCGTTGTGCGCCAGCGCCAGATTTCCGAATGAAAAATTGACGGTCAGCGGCTGCACATTCTTCAGATTCGTGTCTCCGGCGGTCGAGTACCGGTTGTGCCCGATGGCCATGTGTCCGGGCAGGCGTTTCAGCACCGGCTTCGTGTAGATGTCCGCCACGAGCCCCATCGCTTTTTCCAGGTAGAAATTTTCCCCGTCCGAGGACACGATCCCGGAACCTTCCTGCCCACGGTGCTGCAAGGCGTAGAGGCCGAGGTAGGTCAGGTTGGCCGCCTCCTTGTGGCCATAGATGCCGAACACCGCGCACTCGTCGTGGAATTTGTCGGGGGTGATCAGTTGCATAATTGGTTTTGGCTCCAGGCGCGTGGCCATAGGCCGTAGGGAAGAATAGTTCGACCTATCGCCTATTGCCCATTGCCTATCGCCTTCTTAATGCTGTTCGCCCACCGGTCACGGAGAATGTCCAGGTCCACGTCAACCCGGCAGCCCGGCCCCCCGCGGTCGGCTTCGACCTCAACCACCAGCCGCTCGCCGCCCACGGTTCCGATCGCGTCCGCGACCATGCCCGCTTCTCGGGCCATCCGGAGCACGGCGTCGGTC
>JBOHOM010000053.1:0-2064 GCA_050731075.1 Nitrospiraceae bacterium | reverse complement strand
GAGCCATTCCGTCGTGTCACCCACGCCGTACGTGTTGCCTTCCTCCGTGAACAACAGCATCGTGACCGCGAACAGATTGGCCTCCTGCGGATACAGCCCATTCCGATCCAGCACAAAGGCGTCCTGGATGAGCAGTCGTCCACCCGGGGTCAATGCGGACGGCAACCGCCGGAAGAGGGCTTTGTTCTGGGCGGGAGAGTAGATATGCAGCACGTTGGAGTACCAGATGACGTCGTACCGACCCGGGATGGGACGGCTCATGAAGTCGAGCGGCAGATAGTCGAGCCGTCGTCCGTGCCTCAGCGGCGCCGCGATCTCTCTCGCAACCCTCAATGCCGCAGGGCGATCGCACAGGGTGGCCCGGAGCGCAGGATTTCTGGCCAAGAAGGCGAGCGCATAGGTGCCGGGCCCCCCTCCCAGATCCAGGAGCGTTCTCACCCCCCTCAAGTTGACCTGGGCCGCCAGCTGAGGTGCAACGTCAATCGATCGGTGGTGCATGGCCCAGGTGAAGGCTCGCCGGTACTTCGGGTCGTCCGGATCATCGTGTTCCACCGGACGCCCCCGCCGGACGGATTCGGTGAGTTTCGACCAATCCTCCCATTGGCCGCGCAGGAGATCCAGGTAGGCTCCCCGGTACGCCGGGCTCCGCGCGTTGAGCGCGGCGCTGGCCAGAACGGTCGTCCGATAGCGGGCGCCCCGCTTTTTGAGCAGGCCGGCGCCGGCGAGATTGCGGCAGAGGATCGCCAGGCCCCGCGTGCTGACTCGAAGCCGTTTCGCCAGCCCCTGGATTGTCCAGGTCCGCACGCCCATGACCGTAAAGAGATTCAGATCGAGCGCGGTGAACAGAATGCGGGGCAGCCGATAGGCGGAGACCGCATCCCGGAATTCATCAAACGTCCGGAGCGGAGGAACGTGACCCGGCGCCGATTTTGAGTGTTGAGTCTTCAACTTTGAGTGCAACTCACAACCACAACCTCAACACTCAACGTGTTACGTGAAGAGCTTGGTGAACTGATCGGGATGGAGGGGGGCGTGCCGCGCGACGGTGAGATTGTCCCGGACGTGCTCGACCTGTTTCATGCCGACCAGGGCGGTTCCCAGCCCGGGAGTGGAACGGACGAATTGGATCGCGCGCTGGGCGTCCGTGCGTTCACCGAGCACTTCGCGCGCACCTCTCGGCAAGCCTCGGCTGAGCTGGCCCTGCAGGATGGAGGCGCTGGACATCACGTACACATCGAGCGCCTTGGCCGCTTCCAGCAGGCTCACCGTCACACCGTTCAGCGTCTGGGTCTGCTGAGCCAGCGCTTCCGGCATGCCCAGGTTGTACGGCAACTGGAGCACCTTGAAATGGTGATGCTCGCCGCCCACCTCTTCGGCCATTCGCACCAGCGCTTCCAGCGACAGGTGGCCGCGCGAACCCGGTTCGGTCCGATACCCGTTCCAAGTGGCCGTGCCATACAGGCGGAGCTGTCCCTGCGACACGGCCTCCTCGAGCGCTTCGAACGCGTGGCGCATGCGGGCCATGAACTCCTCTCGCGACACCGCGCCAAGCTGCGTCTCCGGGTTATGCAGGTAGTAGACGTCGAGGCAGGCCAGGCTCAGATTGGCCAGACTCGCCTTTAATTGGTGCCGGAGATAGGCGGGGGTCATACAGTGGCAGTCCGCCACCACATCGCTGGATTCGATGATGCCGGGATTCACGAAGGTCTGGAGCACGTAGGCATAGCTGTCCCGCGGAGGGGCGCCATCGAAGGGGATGAACCCGCCCTTCGTCGCGAACAGCACCTCGTCTCGCCGGACGGCTCCGGTCTGGACCAGCTCGCTCAGTGCCTGTCCGATCACCCGTTCGCTGCGCTGGCAGCGATAGTTGATCGCGGAATCGAACACATTGCATCCGGACGCGACCGCCTGTTTGACTGCCTCCAAATATTGCGCGTCCGTCCCGGCATCATCCCCTCCCAAGTAGGTGCCGAGCCCGACGGAGGACAGCGCAAGCCCCCCGAGGCCCTGCCTGAAATGCTCCGGATGGGTGACGCCCGCGGCCACCATCCGCTCGCGGTAGCG
>JBOHOM010000052.1:0-4067 GCA_050731075.1 Nitrospiraceae bacterium | reverse complement strand
GGCGCGAAGCCCGCCGGATGCGGCGCAAGGAGCGGGCCATCTTGCAAGCGTTGGAACCATTGCCGAAGCTGGTTGGAAAGGTTAAACGTGACGCGTAACGAGTGACGCGTTACGGGTGGTCATGCGGGATAAGCTCAGGACCCACAAGGATTTGGATGTCTGGAAGAATGCCGTCGGGTTGGCTGAGGAGTTGTATGCGATCACCGCGCAGTTCCCCAAGGAAGAAGTGTACGGGCTGGCATCTCAAGCGAGGCGGTCCGCCGTGTCGGTTCCAAGCAACATTGCCGAGGGCGCGGCGAGAAGCTCGAAGAAGGAATTCATTCAACACCTCTACGTTGCCCTCGGCTCGGCCGCGGAATTAGAAACCCAGCTTATCCTAGCTCAACGAATGGGCTTTCTGCGTGACAGCAGTGTATTTGATCGAGTTGACCAGGTGAGGAGAATGCTCGTAGGGCTCATTGACTTTCTGAAGCGTAAACCCGTCACGCGTCACGCGTAACTCGTCACGATTCTTATGAATTGGCTGCAACGCCTCAGCGAAGGGCTGACCAAGACCCGGGAGGCGATCCGCGGGTCGCTGGACCGCCTGTTGGGTCGCGGGCCGGACCCGATG
Source organism: Nitrospiraceae bacterium (assembly GCA_050731075.1). Classification (GTDB taxonomy): domain Bacteria; phylum Nitrospirota; class Nitrospiria; order Nitrospirales; family Nitrospiraceae; genus 40CM-3-62-11. Next base: position 3,454 of record JBOHOM010000052.1, on the reverse strand, counting down.
GTGCTGGAGGAGCTGGAAGCGGCGCTCATCGCCACGGACCTGGGGGTGCGCACGGTGGGCCGCCTCATGAACCGGCTGCGGGAAGAGACGCGCGGCGGTGCTCCTAGCGCGTCGGCCCAGACCGAGCGCTTGCTGCGCGTGCTGAGAGAAGCGATCCTGGCGACGCTGGGCGCGTGCGAGGGGCAGCCGCTCGACCGCCTGGTGGCCGAGGGGCCGCGCCCATTTGTGCTGCTCGCGGTGGGGGTGAACGGCGTCGGCAAGACCACCACCCTCGCCAAGCTGGCGCAGCGGCTGCGAGGAAGCGGGAAGACGCCGCTGCTCGTGGCCGCGGACACCTTTCGCGCCGCCGCGAGCGAGCAACTCGTGGTCTGGGGGACCCGCGTGGGCGTCGAGGTGATCAGGCATCGCCCGGGGGCGGATCCCTCGGCGGTGGTGTTCGACGGGCTGGCCGCGGCGAAAGCTCGGGGCGCCGACGTCGTGCTGATCGACACCGCGGGCCGTCTCCACACGAAGACGAATCTCATGGACGAGCTGCGAAAAATGAAGCGGGTCCTCGCCCGCGAACTGCCCGGAGCGCCGCACGAGGTCCTGCTCGTGCTGGATGCGAGCACGGGCCAGAACGCGCTCTCCCAGGCGAGACAGTTTCACGAGGCGGTCGGCGTGACCGGTCTCGCGTTGACGAAGCTGGACGGGGCCGCTCGCGGCGGTATCGTGGTGGCGATTGCGGAGGAGTTGAAGATCCCCGTCCGCCACATCGGCGTCGGTGAGGCGGCCGAGGATCTGCAGGACTTCCGGGCGCAGGCATTTGTGGACGCGCTGTTCGAGGGAAGGGCTGAAGCGTGAGGCTGCGAGTCCCGGGGGAGTTGCTGCCGTCGCGTTCACAGCCGCGAAAAACTTGACGATTTCAGGATAGAGCATAGAATACTGACGTGCCGTACTCAACTCCTCAGCTCGACCCGGGCAGCCGTTTTACCGGGGGGTCGGCCGTCACCGATGCCGTGCTCGCGTCGGACGTTATGTCCTCGCGTTCGCCTGACGGGGCGACCGGCCCGGACGGGCTCGGACCATACCGGCTGGTGCTGCTGCAGGCCCTCGTCTCGATCGTCCTTTCGTATCAGCTGCTCTTCAGCCCGGCTCCTCTCCTCCCCCGGGGGCTCCAAGACCTGATCATCCTGGGACTGCTGTTGATGGTGGCAGGGTTGATGGCCCTTCCGGCCCGCGTGATTGAGCGCGGGTTGTTTGTGGGCGGGTTGTTAGTGGTGGATACGGTGTTGACGTCCGCGATCATTTATCTCTCGGGCGAGGCCGGCTCCGATCTCTACCTGACCTATTTCATGATCATTCTGCTTTCTGCGGCCGCCCGCACGCTCAAGCAGAAGATCGGCTTCGTGGTTCTCCTCTGCGCTATCTATGGCCTGGCCTTGTTTCTCACGGCCGAGGCGACCGGCATGGTATTGGAAGGGCAACTCATCCGGATCCCTATTCTGTTGATCATGGGCATTTTTTGCGGGGCGCTGACCGAGATGGTGAAGGAGGAGCGTGAGGAAAAATCCGAGCTGATGGAATACATCGCTCGGAGTAAAGAGGTGGAGCGGCAACTCCGGCAGGCCGATCGGCTGGCCGCGTTAGGGAGACTGTTGGACGGAGTGGCGCATGAGCTGAACAACCCCCTGTTCGTCATCAGCGGCTACGCGCAACTGGCCATCGAGAAAATTGACCGGGGTCATTCGGAGGGCCTCACGACCGACCTCACGGCGGTCCTCGAGGCCACCCAGCGGGCAACGGACGTCATCAAGCGATTCATGGGCCTGGCCCGGTCAGCCCCTGGACGCTATGAACCCTGCGAGGTGACCTCCGTGGTGCAACGCACCCTCGAGCTGATGGCCAATGACCTCAAAATTCACGACATCGAGGTGCGCACCGCGTTCCAGCCGGATTTGCCTTCGCTCCTGGCGGACCCGCAGGAGCTGACCCAAGTCTTTTTAAATCTGGTCACGAACGCCAAGCATGCCATGGCGCCGAATGGGCACGGCACCCTGACGGTGACGACCGCCTCGATTCCGACTCGGAATGGTCCCGGGGTGGAGGTTCGCGTCGCCGACAATGGTCCCGGGATTCCCCCGGAGAATCTCTCGCGGGTCTTCGACCCCTTTTTTACGACCAGCTCGGTCGGCGGGGGAACGGGGCTGGGCTTAACCATCACGCATCGGATTGTGACCGGGCTGGGAGGCACGCTGACCTGCGAGAGCCGACCGGGGCAGGGCGCCACGTTCATCACCCGCCTCCCCGCACAGTCGGCCAAGAGCCTTTCCCACGCACAAGAGACAGAACCGAAGGAGACCTGAGATGGCCACGATTCTGGTCGTCGATGATGAGCGGATCATCTGCGATCTATTGCGGCAGATCCTGCGTCCCACGTACGAAGTCCTCACGGCGTATCGCGGCCGGGAAGGGGTGGCTCTGTTCAAGCAGCACCGCCCCCAGATCACGCTGCTGGACCTCGTCATGCCGGAGATGGACGGCATCGAAGTGCTGCGCCAGATCCGGACGATCGACCCGCAGGCCTCCGTGATCATCCTCACCGGGAGGGCAGCGCAGGCCTCGGAGCAGGAGGCGCGTGCCCTGGGGGTGACTGACTTTCTTCTGAAGGGGGGCCTGACGTCCGAAGATTTGCTCAGAGTCATCAGCCGAGTGAGGCAGCGCGCAGAGCAAGCCCCCTCCGCGGGGGGGCAGCCGAACGAATCGATCCTCGTGGTCGATGATAAGCCGATGTCCCGCACCCGGCTGTCTGAGTTCCTGACCCTGCGGGGCTACCGGGTTCGCGCGGCGCAGGACGGCCGTGAGGCGCTGGCCGCCGTGAAGCAGGAACCGCCTCAAGTGATCGTTCTGGACCTTTACTTGCCGGGCGTGAACGGGGTGGACGTGCTGCGCCGATTACGGGGCCAGGGGTATAAGGGCTGGGTGATCGCGGTGACCGCCAGCCAGGATGAGAAATTGCTGCAGGAGATCTTGGAGCTAGGGCCGGTGGATGTCATCGGCAAGCCGGTGGATCTCGAGCGGCTCGGGCTGATGATCCAGGTCGGCCTGGCCATCACGAGCTAGGGAATCCGTTCCCCCAATCACGGGCCGGAGCCGTGTCATCGTCGTGCGAGGTGGGTCGGGGCTCGGATTGGCCCGCATTATTCATGACGGTTCGTCGCGTCCACCCCTTGCATTCCCTAAGAGCAAGGGGTAGCCGGCAGTCGCGTCGCGAGACGGGCGCGCGGAGCCGCGAGGGACCGAAGCGTACTTGAAACAGTACGTTGAGGGACTGAGTGGCGAGCCCGTCCGCCATACCAAGCTTCGCTTGAACCGCTGCGTTCGATCAAATCGCAGCGGATGAGCACTTTGCCTCCAGTAGGCTTAGGTTCCTGGCAGGCTCGTCGAAGCAGCGAATCCGCGATTGCAGCAGAAG
>JBOHOM010000051.1:0-12950 GCA_050731075.1 Nitrospiraceae bacterium | reverse complement strand
GTGCTGTCCGCCTTGGTGGGTTTAGAGGTGGACAACGTCTACGTGGAGCTGGACGCCGGGGAAGTGCCGGTGATGGACGGCAGTGCCGGCCCGTTCGTGCGGCTGATCCGGACTGCAGGGATCGTGGCGCAGGATCGGTGTCGGCCGTTCTTGAAAATCACGCAGCCGATCGAGGTGAAGGATGGTGACCGGCGTGTGGTCATCGAGCCCGCTTCCAGCACTCGCATCACCTACTCCATCCATTACGAGCACCCGCTGATCCGGAAGCAAACCTATACGTATGACTGGTCCGTGTCCGGGTTTGAGCAGGACATCGCGGATGCCCGCACGTTCGGATTTCTGAAGGAGGTCGAGAACCTCTGGTCCAGGGGCCTGGGGAGGGGGGGATCGCTCGAGAACACGATTGTGCTCTCCGAACGCGACGTCCTCAACGAGTCCGGGCTTCGATACCACGACGAGTTCGTCCGGCACAAGATTCTTGACCTCATCGGCGATCTGGCGCTGCTCGGCGTCCCGTTCATCGGACACTTGATTGCCGACCGATCAGGCCACGCGCTCCACACCATGCTGGTGGAGAAAGTTCTTGAGCAGACCGACAAATGGATTCTGGTCGGCGCCCAGGAGGACCCGCTTGGTGCGCAGTCACGATCTGCGCGCCCTCCGTATGGACACGTACAGACTGCCCCCCTGCCTGTCTCCTCTACTCTCTAGTACGCTCTAGCCCGGCTTCGGCCTCACCGGTCGCGCGACGACGCTCACGAATCATCCGGGCCAGCGATTCTCGCTGCTGACCAGCGTTGTCCGATCATCGAGAGGGTGTGAATGAGGGGGAAGAAACGCGGGGGGCAAGTGGCCTCGCCCCCAGCGTTGTAACCGAGGTAGGGTTACTTTTTCTTCTTCGATTTCTTCTTCATGGCCAACGGTTCACCTCCCTTCAGAGTGCAAGCGTCGGATCAGCTTCAACTGATCTGGATCGTCCGTTCAACCAGGCGCCGGAAGAGCTCCTTGGCAGGCAGGGCGCTTCACGTGTCCCGCAGGATCCGGCAGGCAGCCTCCGGGGCACTTCTCTCGACGGAGTTGCTGCGCCCGAGAACAATCTCCCGGCAAGCTCGTTTCTCTTCGGTGAGGATTGTGCTGGACAGACTGGCGAGTGTCGCGTTGTCAGCTTCGACTCTAGAGGAAATACATTCGTGATCGAATTCATGGAACGAAGGATTTAGTAGCATGGCTTTCACGTCATGTCAATAGGAATATTTTGCACCTCTGCCGTACATGAGCGATCGCTCGGACCGCCGCGCCGTCCTGCCACTCGAAAACTTCGCGACGCCTGTGGTACAGTGAGGCCTCGCCCTCGTGTTGAACACCACAGTCAGGAGGTCCTCATGCATAGAGAGAAGCATTTCGCGATAGTGGCGCTCGTGACGGCCCTCACGCTGGCCGGCTGCGCGACGAGACATCACGGCGCGGGTTCCTACGGCCGCGGAGACATGGGCTCGTCGGTGGAGAGCGGGGTCAAAGAGGTGAACGCCTTGGTGGACAAGACGGTTCAGGATCCCGAGAAAGCCAAGCGCGTGCAGGCGATCGTGGAAGAGATTGTCGGAGAGGTGAAGCAATCCTATCAGCAGAACCGTGAGTTCCACCGCAAGCTCTATGAACTCAACGCCAACTACGAGGCGAAGCCGGAAGAGTTCACGAAGATTTTGGATGAGTTGAACAATAGCCGGATGCGATCAGCGAGCAAGATCCTCGGCATGCGGTACAGAATGAAAGAAGTACTGACGGCGCAGGAATGGAAAGCGTTGTCGGAAGGCATGACGGCGGCCCGCGGCCGGTATCGACATGGGCAGCCAGCCACGGACGGCGCGAAGGGTGGCATGAAGCCTTAGCCACGGTCCCGCGCGTCGGGGGTCAGGTTCAGGAACAGGAGATCGGTGACGGGTCCATTGATGTCCAGGGCTGTGAGGGAGGCGTGGTCGATCCGCATCTGACGAGCGGTTTGGAGATCGATTCGCAGGTAGTGGGCCAGGATGGCGCGCAGCACGTCGGCGTGGGAGACAAAGAGCAAGGAGCCCGCCCTCTCTCCGGCCCCCGCTCGTTCGACCGCGGCGACCGCGCGCCTCTGAACTTCGTGGAGCGTTTCCCCGCCCGGCGGGCGAGCCTCCTGCGGCCTGGCGTAAAAGTTGTGTCGTATGATCTCATCGGTTAAATCCTTCCAGTAAAGCCCCTCCCACTGTCCCACGCCGACTTCGGTGAGCCCCCCTTCCACTGTGACCGGCAGGTGAAGGGCCGCCGACAGGATGTCGGCCGTTTGAAGAGCCCGGGCCACGGGGCTTGAGTAGAGCGCCTCGATCGAACGGCTTTTGAGGGACTCGGCCAACCGCTGCGCTTGCGCCGCGCCGTGACGGTTCAACGGGACCGGCCGCTCGCCCATGATCTGGCCGCTGCGGTTCCAGTCCGTCTCGCCGTGCCTGATAAGAAACAACGTGGGCATCGTGCTCGCTCGGCGTTACCTGGCTGGTCTCCACACGAGTGACTGCTTAGAGGCGGTGCTTCAATCGCTCAGCATAGCCGGTCAGCTCGACGTACCCCTGTCCTGACACGGGCGCGTTCCGCAGTAGGCCGCTGACATGCACGGCTCCTTCCCAATAGGTGACCTGCGTGCTGTGCCGGGTGATCAGTTCCTGCTCCGGAAACAAGGGGACCAGGCTGAGCGAGAGGCCCAGCGACGCGACGGAAATCCGCCAGCGGCTCGGGTAGCGGGCTCCGCTCGCGCGGCTGCTCCAGTGGTCCAGGTTCTCGATCTGAAGGTCCGAGACCGAGAGATGCTGCGTGCGCCCATCCGGGAGGACCAGAGTTCCGCTCGACGCCGCGTCGGAGGTTCCGTCGGTCCGGCGCAGGCGGTAGAACATCAGTTCACTCCGGTTGTCGAGTTGCACGCTGAACCAATCCCACCCGACCTGTTCCTCGCCGAGATCCCCGGAGCCGAATTCGTGATCCATCCAGCTCGTGCCGCTGACCGTCAGCCGCGCGCCATCGACCCAGAGAGTGCCCCTGGTTGCCAGACGGGGGAGCGAATAGTAATGAGAGGCCTGCCCGGCCGCGCTTCCCTTCCGGCTGATCCCCCCCTCGCCGTGCACGACGGGCGGTTTCTCCGGTGTCAGGACGAGGTCGATCGAGAAATCCTTCGCCGAGGCTTTGAGGTGATGCCGGGCGTCCTCTGGAGAGGAGGTCTCGACGATCCACCGATCGATCCAGACCCTCAGGTGACCGGTTTCCGCGCCGGCCTTACCGAGCCCGGCGCGGCTGACTTTCTCGGCATACCGAAAGCGGGCTTGGCCATGATCCGACAGGGCGAAATGGGCAAGGTACAGATGCCTGATCGTCCAGCGGGAGGGATTCGCTCCGATGCGCGCCTGCTCGATGCCCCTGCGGAAGAACGTCAACTGATAGCCGAACCGGCGACCGTTCTCCGAGGAGAGATGGCCGGTGTAATACCACCATTCGGTCCGGAATTCGTCGTGAGTCCCGTGGTCGTGCGGGAAGCGATAGGTGTAGCCCGCCTCGGCCGGACGAAAGCCCGATTGATCCGGTGCGTCAAAACGTCCCGCTTCGGGCAGGGCAGGCCCGGGCATCGCGCAGAGACCGATCAAGCAAAGGATGATCCCGAGGCGTGCGGCACGACCGTGACTCCGGGCGGGACCCCGGGCTGAGTAGGGCTTAAGAGACATCGTGGAGGCTTATAGCACGTGATCCTCTGATGTGCAATTCTCCTGTCCTGGAGAGGGTTTTCGTGCTGTTGCGTGCCGCCGCGGTTCGCGGCGGTTAAGTTGACAAGGTCGACGCGCTTCGGCTATCGTGAGGCATGCAAACCGAGCGAGGCCGTCATCACCGTGAGCTCGACTCGTCGTTTCGCGTGCCGGATCGCATCCCGGTGTTCCCCCTTCCCAATGTAGTGTTTTTCCCCAGGATCTATCTCCCCCTGCACATTTTCGAGCCTCGCTACCGCGCCATGATCGCCGACGCCGCCGCGGGGGGAAAGTGTATCGGCATGGCCTTGCTGAAGGAAGGGTGGGAGCAACACTATTACGGGAATCCGCCGGTCTTTGGGCTGGGGTGCGTGGGACGGCTGGTCAGCGTCCAGCGGGTGCCGGACGGTCGCTTGAACATTCTGCTGCAGGGGCTGAGCCGATACCAGATCCACGAGCAGTTCTACGACAGGAGCTACCGGGAAGCCAGCGTCGTGCTCAAGCCGAGCGGCTCCGAGGTCGGGCTGGAGTCGTCGGTCCGATCCGATCTCCTCCGTCTCACGGATGAATACCTGCGGACGCGCGAAGACGGACACCGGTCGCGCGGGTTGTTTCGTCCGGACGTCAGCGATGAGATCCTCCTCAACAGCCTGTCCACCTACCTGGACTTCACCCCCCTCGAGAAACAGTTCCTGCTCGAAGCCGACACTCTCCTGCAACAGGCCCGTCGCCTGAGCGACCTCATCCAGTTCAAACTCTGCGAACGGGATGGAGCGAGAGGCTGGGGGTGATGGAGGTGCTGGGTCGGACCGTCGCCATCGAGGCCTCCGGGTTGGGCAAGGTCTATGACGGCGTGACGGCCATCGACGGCCTCTCCTTTCAGGTGTTCGCCGGAGAGATCTTCGGGCTCCTCGGTCCGAACGGGGCCGGCAAGAGCACCACGCTCCGCATTCTGATCACGATTCTGCGTCCCACCGCCGGTCGCGCGACCGTGCTGGGTCATGACGTCGTCAGGGAGGCGGACCGCGTCCGCCATCTGATCGGGTACGTGCCGCAGGAGCGCGCCATCGATCGATTTCTGACGGGGCGCGAGCATCTGCTGCTGCTCGGCGACCTCTATCATCTGCCGAAGAGCGAGACTCGGAAGCGGATCGCAGACATCCTGAAATTGGTCGACCTCGAAGCGCAGGCCGACCGGCCTGCCCGGACGTACTCGGGGGGGATGAAGCGCAAGCTGGATCTCGCCTGCGGCCTGCTGCCGAATCCCAAGATCCTGTTTCTGGACGAGCCGACGCTCGGCCTGGACGTCCAGAGTCGGCTGCGGATCTGGGACTACGTCCGTCGCCTCCGGGAGCAGGGGATCACGATCGTCATGACCACCAACTATCTCGACGAGGCGGACCGATTGTGCGATCGCCTGGCCATCATTGACGGCGGACGGATCAAGGCGCTCGGGTCGCCCAGCGAGCTGAAAGCCGGACTCGGCGGCGACATCATTTCGCTGACCGTGGGCGCGTCGGAAACGGCCGGCGTTGACCGGCTGGCGTCGGAGCTGAAGGGGCTGCCCTCCATCCGGGCCATCAGTACCAACCAGACCGGGCTGGACATTCGGGTGGAATCTCCCGAAAAAGCCCTGCCCGTCGTGTTGGAGGCGGCGAACCGGGCGGCCTGCCGGCTGGAATTCATCGACTATCACCGACCGCGGCTGGATGACGTGTTCGTGGCGCTCACCGGCCATGCGATCCGGGAAGAATTCCCGAAGACGGACGAAGCAGAATTGTGAATGGTAAATTGTGAATTTTAAATTCATCCGTCATTTATAATTCAACCTTCAGCATTCAAAATTGTTCATGGCAAACTATCTCCAAGAGATCGGCGCGCTGACGATGCGGTGGGTTCGTCGGCTCAGTCGTGAAAAGTTCAGCCTGGTGTTCACGCTCGTCCAGCCGATGCTGTTTTGGCTGATTTTCTTCGGGAACCTCTTTCAACGGACGGCTGACGCGCAGGTGGTCCAGACCCCCAACTACATCAGCTTTCTGTCGGCCGGGGTGGTGGTGATGACGGTCCTGAACAATGGACTGGCCGGTGGCGTGGACCTCCTGTTCGATAAGGAAAACGGATTCCTGGAGAGACTGCTGTCCACCCCGATCCACCGAACGTCCGTGGTCTTGAGCCGCTTCCTGTTCGTCATGACGATCACGTGCCTTCAGATACTGGTGATTCTCGGAGTCGCCGCCTTCTTCGGCGTCCGGCCGGCCACCGGGCTCCCCGGTGTGGCCGTCATCCTCTTCATCGGGATGCTCTTCGGGGTCGGATTGACCGCGATCTCGATGGCGATCGCCTTCTCGGTGAAGAGTCACGGGGATTTTTTCTCTGTGCTGGGCTTTCTTTCCCTCCCGCTGATCTTTCTGAGCTCGGCGTTGGTCCCCTTGGCGGCGATGCCCGCCTGGATGAGCGTGCTGGCCCGGTTCAACCCCATGACCTGGGCCATCGACGCGATCCGGCCCCTGATCCTCTCAGGCTGGGCCGACGCGCTCCCTCGCCTGGGCTTGGTGGTCGTGATCATGGTGGTGTTTGATGCGTTCTGCCTGTACGGGAGTGCGCGGGCCTTTCGACGGACGATCGGCTAATGGTTCCCACGAGTGAAAATCAGATCAAAGCGCTGATCCGGTTGTTGTCCGATGACAATGATCGGATCGCCAAGACCATCGGCGACAAGCTGGTCGAGATCGGGGACTCGGCCGTGCCCTTGCTGCTGGAGGCCGAACTCGAGCACCCGGGGATGGCACGGCGGATCGAGGGGATCCTGGACGGGATCCGCGGGAGCAGGCTGGAGGAAGAACTCCGCGGCCTGGTGACTCGTCCGGGTCACAGGATTGAATTGGAGGCGGGCGCGTTTCTGTTCGCGCGGTATGCCTATCCAGGACTCGAGGTCGAGGCGTACGTGCGCCGGCTGGACGGGATGGCAGCTGAGATCCGTGATCTGATCGGGCCGCGGGTCTCGGGCGAGGAAGCCGTCAAGGCGCTCAGCCGGTACCTGTTCATTGAGCAGGGCTTCAGGGGCAACACCAAGAACTACTACGAGGTGGAGAACAGTTACCTCAACCGGGTCATCGATCGACGCACCGGCATCCCCATCAGTCTCTCCATCCTCTACCTGCTCGTCGGGCGGCGCCTGGGGCTGCCGTTATACGGCATCGGGATGCCCGGGCATTTTTTGGTCAAGTTCGACTCGGAGCGATACAAAGTGTTCGTGGACTGTTTCAATGCCGGCGCGTTGCTCACCGAAAAGGACTGCGCACGATTCCTGATGCAGGCGGGATATGGTTTCGAGGAGAAGTACCTCCAGAAAAGCTCCACCCCCGCCATTCTCACGCGAAGCCTCAAGAATCTTATTGCGGTGTACAACAAGCTGGATGAGTCGGTCAAAGCGTCGCGGTTCAGCCGCTTTATCGAGATTCTGGACGGCGCGAAAAAGAGGGAATGCGACACAGGAGGCTGAGCCGCCAGTCACTGCCTACACGGAGATCGTCATCAGGTCTCGTCCCACCAGAATCCTGTCCTTGAAATAACGGCCTGCCTGTCTCTTCACGTCGTACCGTTCGGCGATCGGATAGAAATGCGACAGGATCAGGCGCTTGACTCCGGCCTCACGAGCGACCCGTCCGCAGTCCCCCGCGTGCATGTGCCCGGGGCCCGGCCTGGTGGCGGGAAACGAACAGTCCAGCACCGCCACATCCGCGCCACGGCAGAGGCGCACGAGGCTCGGGCAGTACTGCGCGTCCCCGGAGTACACGAGCGCTCGCCCCCCGTGCTCGAGTCGATAGCCGACGCAGTGCAGGCGGGGGCTGTGCACCACCGTGCGCGGCCGGATGCGGGTCTTGCCCACCATGAAGCTCCGGTCCGCGACCTCCCGGATCCTGACGGGGAACGCGGCGGTGTTAAACCCCGGAAAGGTGCTCAGGATCGTGCCGAACAACCGCCGGGTGCCGCGAGGGCCGATGAGTGTGAGGTCCGCCCGTGGCCCGACGAACTTGGAGTGGTAGACCGCGTCGAAGAAGAACGTCACGAAGTCAGCAAAGTGGTCGGCATGAAAGTGCGAGAACAGGATGTGGCGGATCCTGTGCCGGTCTATTCCGGTCTTGATCAGGTTATGCAGGGTCCTGGGACCAAAGTCCAGGAGCATCGTCTGGTCGGTTTGCACCACGTAGCCCGCCGCGGCGCGTGTAGGGTGGACATTGGTGCCGGAACCGAGGATCGTCAGGCGCATGGCTGATGGCGGCCAGTCTCCCTACCCTGGAAACTGTCCCGGATGCGAAGGAGGAATGCCCGCGTCTGCTCCGCCTCCTTGGGCGTCAAGGCTCGTGCGAAGTACGGCTTCAAGAAGGTGGCGTGCGCGGCAAAGGTTTTCCGGAACAGCGCGTCGCCTTTGTCCGTGAGCCGAATCTTCGCACATCGCCGGTCGCCTTTCACGGGATCCCGTCTGATGAGGCCCTTGGCCGCCAGCCGGTAGAGGACACCGGTCAGCGTGCCCTTCGTGACCAGGGTGGCCGCAGACAGCTCCCCGCAGGTCATCCCCTCGGTCTCCCCCAGCGTGGCGATCACGTCGAACTGAGACGGGGTCAGGTGCATGGAACGGATGTGACGGCTGTCTTCTCGTATGAAGGCGAGATAGGCCTCGACCAGCGGCCTCAGCACCTTCAAACAGGCGTCGTCCTTGAAGTCCGGTAGGTCCATGTCCTGCGGGCATACTAGTTCTAGTTAGAATGAACAGTCAACCTCTTCTTACCGTCGTTGACGGAATTCGAGACAACCACTTATGATGCGGTCCGATGATCAGGCGGTACCAGGACGGCCAAGCCAATCTCACCGCGACTCTCCTGCTCGTCGGCCTGATCGTGGCCGTCGTCTGGATCTGGAAGCGGCTTCCGCCCGACACCCAAGACTTCCTCGTCGAACGGGCAATCCCGCTGACCCTGCTGGTCGTGGCGGTGGCCCTGTTCGTCTGGGTGGCGGGGCGAAAGCTGCACCGCCGTCGGAAGGACCGAGTTGAACGGGACCGCCTCATGCTCCGATTTGAGCGTGAGCCATCACCCGAGAAGCGGCTGGACTTGGCGTTCGAGATCATCGAGCTGAATCGGTACAAGCTAGAGGGACTGGAGCGAGTGGCGCCGGCCATGGCGGAGCTGTTCGTGACCACCATGAAGACCGCCCTGGGCGACAAGCAGCACCGGGTCCGTGGGATGGCGGCCAGCCATTTAGGGGTGCTCCGGGACAAGACCACCGTTCCGCTCCTCCTGGCGGCCTTGGAGGATGACCACGCGTACGTGCGGGCCTCTGCCGCGTTGGCCTTGGGTCGAATGCGGGCGAGCGAAGCAAAAGCGAAGCTGGAGTCGGTGATGCGGGAGGACTGGGACCAGACGGTCAGGAGCCGCGCCCGGGAGGCGCTAGAGCGGCTGACATGAGGGTGATCATTCCGAGACCCGATTGAGGGCGGCCCGATCCTGGTTGGTAAACCGGTAACCCTTGTCGTAGAGGGCCCCCATGCTGGTCATCAGCACGTCGAGACTGCGGGTGGCGTGGATCGCGTCGAACTTCCCGTTCAACGCCGCCAGGTGAACCACAGTGACGACGAGTCCGTCAAACGGGAGCCCGAACGATTCCAGCATATCCCTCAGCTCGACCGCGTTGTAGTGCCCGTCGTCGTTGCGATCACCCACCAGGGCGAACTCATAGAACGTGAGGCTGAGCGAAAGCGAGGTCTGCGTCCGGCTGAAATCTTCTCTGGCTGCCCTCAGTCCTCCGGGATAACGGGTCTGACATTCGGGGGCCTCGAGCACCCGCCGGGGAGTCCACCGAACAGGATCGAGCGCGGTCCCCTGCACCGATGGCCCGGGCGGTGTCCGGCGCTGTTCCTGGTAAAACCACTGCGTGCAGGTGTCCGCATCGAGAAAGGTCTGCTTATCCGACTGGACCTGCTGCTGAATATGGGCGGTGAAGGCCTCGAAGATATCATCGCGCACGGCCGCGCCGGAGTCCAGGAAGGAGATCCAAAAGCAGCAGAGCAATGGTACGATACGGAGCAGCGCGGTAGCCATTGTCATTAGTGGCAAGTATACCACGATGCGACAGACAGGCCTCCGCGAAAGGTGTGATGCGTGACGAGTCATCCGCGGGACACGACGATGACCGAGCAGGCCTTGCCGTTTTTGACCGGGGCGGTGCCAGGCATTGGAGGCGTGGCCCGAGCCGTACCGGAGGATTTCCGCGTCGAGGAGCGGCCCCTCTATCTACCCTGCGGCGAAGGCGAACACCTCTATCTGCGGGTCACCAAACGCGGCCTTTCCACGCGAGAGATGGTGTCGGGTTTTTCCTCCGCCCTGGGAGTGAAAGCTCGATGCATCGGGGTGGCAGGGTTGAAGGATGCGAATGCGGTGACGACCCAGATGGTGTCGGTGCAAGGGTCCGCTCCGGAGCTGGTCTCCCGGCTGCAAAAAGATTCTCGGATCTTGTCGGTGGAGGTGCTCGGGCGACACCGCAACCGCTTGAGGACCGGCCATCACGCCGGGAATGCCTTTCAGATCGTGATCCGAGACGTCTATCCCTCGGCGACAAGTGCGGTCCCGCTGATACTGGAGGAGTTGTCTCGGCGAGGCGTGCCGAACTACTTCGGGCCGCAGCGGCAGGGCCGTGACGGGCTCAATTACGCGGTCGGGGCGTCGCTGCTCCAGGATGCCGCCCGCCGAGCCAAAATGCCGAGGGCCAAGCGGCTCTGGTTCCTCCACGCCTATCAGTCGTTTCTCTTCAACCGCATCCTGGCCGGCCGGATCGACCGGCTCGATCGGGTCCTGGCCGGCGACTGGGCCATGAAGCATGACAACGGCGCCTGTTTCCTAGTTGAGGACGGGGCCGTGGAGCAGCGGCGGGCGGACGCGTTCGAGATCAGCCCGACCGGCCCGCTGTTCGGCTCGCGCGCGCCCTGGGCATCCGGCGAGCCCGGCGAGATCGAGCGGGCCGCGGTCGCTTCACTCGGCGCCACGCCTGAGTCGCTGTGTCAGGCGGCGGCCGCCTGCGGGTTCCGCGGCGAGCGCCGGCCCTTGCGCGTGCAGGTGGAGGAGCTCACCTGGGCACTGAAGGGCAACATGGTCATGCTCTCGTTCACGTTGCCGCCCGGCGCCTATGCGACGAGCGTGCTGCGAGAGCTGATGAAAATGGAGGTCAAATAGCGGGAGGGAGAAACCGGTCAGAGGATAGGTGATCGAGAGGAGTCGGTGATATGATAACACTCAATCTCGCGCATTCAGGGGACTAGTCGCAGCACCGGTTTCGCAATGGCTCAGGCGCAAGAAACCGTCGTTCTCCAGGGCCACATCATCGATTCGCTGATTCTGGCGAAGGTCCTGGACACGATTCTCATGATGGGCGGCACCTTCGATCTGGCCGATGTGAAGATCGGAGCGACGCGGGAGGAGCCGTCTCACGCCAGGATTGTCGTCCGAGCGGCATCAGGCCGACTGCTCGCCGAGATTCTGGAGGCCATCCAGCCCCACGGGGCCTCGGTCGAGCGGGAATCGGACTGCGCGCTCGAACCGGCGCCGGCCGACGGACTGCTCCCGGAGAATTTCTATGCGACGACCCACCTCCCCACGCAGGTGCGTCTGCAGGGCCGGTGGATCGAGGTCGAGGCGATGGAAATGGATCTGGGCATCCGGGTCGAGCGCGGGGGAACCGCCGCCAGGACGGTCCCGATGGGAGCCGTGAAGCGGGGCGACCTGATCGTCACCGGACGGGAGGGGATCCGCGTGCTCCCGCTTCAGCGCCCCAAGGAGCGCGACGTCTTCAGTTTTATGGAAGCCCAGGTGTCGTCGGAGCGTCCCCACGGGCATATCATCGCCGACGTTGCCCGCCGCATGCGGGCCCTCCGGGACGACCGGGAGGCGGGAAGGGAGGGCAGTAGAGTGCTGCTGGCGGGCGGCCCCGCCATTATTCATGCGGGAGGCCGGGAGGCGCTCACCTGGCTGATCGACTCCGGGTTTATCCATGTCCTGTTCTGTGGAAACGCGTTGGCGGCCCACGATATGGAGGCCCACCTGTTCGGCACGTCGCTGGGGTTTCGCCTCTCGGCCGGCCGGGCGGTGCCTCACGGGCATGAGCATCATCTGCGGACGATCAATCGGATTCGGGCCATCGGGAGCATCGAGAAAGCGGTCCGGACCGGCGTCATTACGGAGGGGATCATGGCGGCCTGCGTCCGGCGGGGCGTCCGCGTCGTGCTGGCCGGTTCAATCCGGGATGACGGGCCTCTCCCGGACGTCATCACAGACTCGACGGCGGCCCAAGCGGCCATGCGCGCGGCGATCCCGGGGGTGAGCCTGGCGCTCCTGGTCGCGTCCACGCTCCATGCGGTGGCCACCGGTAATCTGCTCCCGGCCACCGTCCCGACGGTGTGCGTGGACGTCAACCCGGCCGTCCCCACGAAGCTGGCCGATCGCGGAAGTTTTCAGGCCGTGGGCCTGGTCATGGATGCCGCGTCGTTCCTGCGCGAGCTGGCGCGAGAGCTGGGGTGGAAGGCATGAGTCGCCTGTTGGTGTGCGCGCCGAACTATTTTCGCATCGACTACGAGATCAATCCCTGGATGCGGCTCTCGAACGCCGTCGTCCCGGACCGGGCGCGCGCGCAATGGCATGGACTGATGAAGGTGCTGGAGAAGGAGATCGGGGCGCTGTTGGAGCGGATGGAGCCCGTCCCCGGCCTCCCCGACATGGTGTTTACCGCCAATGCGGGCGTGGTGGTGGGACGACGCGCGGTGCCGAGCCGTTTCCGGCATCCGGAGCGGCAGCGCGAGGAGTCGTTCTTTGAGGCCTGGTTTCGGGGGCACGGCTATGAGGTGACGACGCTGGACAAGGACCTGTATTTCGAAGGGGCGGGCGACCTGCTCGGCCTGCCGGACGCCTGGTTCGGCGGGTATCGTCAGCGGTCAGACATCCGCGCCTACGCCCGGCTCAGCGAGATCTTCGGTCGCGAGATCATTCCGGTCGAACTCGTGAACAGCCACTTCTACCATCTGGATACCTGCTTCTGTCCCCTGAGCGGGGGAGAACTGCTGTATTACCCGCCGGCCTTCGACCGCTATGCGCAAGCAGCCATCGCGGAGCGGGTCGGGGAGGCGCGGCGCCTGGTGGTGCCGGAGTCGGAGGCGCTCCG
>JBOHOM010000050.1:0-7906 GCA_050731075.1 Nitrospiraceae bacterium | reverse complement strand
GTTGGAGTACACAGGCCGCATGGCACCGCCACTCCAAATGAAAACAGCATGCCTTATCACCTGGGACTGGATAGGAGCCCCACGTCGAGGTAAGAAAATGGTTGCATCGATCTTAGGGCCGCGCCTTAGCCCAGAAGCGGTACGCTTTCTTGTTGAGCAGCTTTACGTCAGCTCCCAATTTTCGCTCGCTGATCGCCTACGCGTCGCGCGAAATCCGCGCAAGAACCCTTATCCTGCAGAATTCGATCAAATCGGAGGTATCAAGTGGCACGGTCGAATCATTTGCGGGCACAATCCTTTCCTCGTTGCGCGGCTTGTAAGACATCTCCATTTTGTTTCCGATGCGCGGGGACGTGACCGACTTATCTGGGATGAGCAAGCGAAACCCAACATTGAAGATCTCTGTGGTCAGATATCCTGCTCCCCTCAGAGTTGAGACCACCCGTCAGACATGGTCCAATAGCGGACCGAGGAGGTGGAACGGGGCTTGGAAGCGGGTGTCCTGTGAACGGCAATTGACGAGTGGCCCAACCTCTGGGCTGCAGTAAATTTGGTCTCAACAAGTCTCATCCTTGGCTTGATTGCAGGTGAGCAGGATACGGATTAGTTGTGTGAACAGTTTTCGCAACCACGCTACGGAATAAGACCCAGACGCTTCGCATCGGCATGATCCCAACCAACACCCCCTAGCACGCTTTTCAGTGTCTTTCGCGTCAGCGTGTCGCTACCGTGGTGATAGTGCACCACAGTGATTCGACCATCGCGATGCGCGTATATCCGGCCTCCGGTTTGCGTGGATCGCCGAAGCGTGATGCCATCGCGCTCAAGCGCCTGGATGAGTTGATGAACTGGGAGATTTCGGAGGAGATGAACGAGGGAGGACGCCTCGTTCATATGACGACAGCGAGCGCGGGAGCTTCGATGATTTCTCCGTTGGCAGGAGGTTTCGGGATCGGCTTGCCCATTTCCCGGAGCGTGGTGATATAGGCCTCAATGGCTTCCTGGAGCGCCTTCACCGCTTCTTGTTGGGTCTGGCCCCACGTGGCGCAGCCGGCCAACGAGGGCACGACGGCGCTCCATCGGCCGTCCTCTTCTTGCTCGACTTCGATTGGATAGATATATGTCTTCATTGAGTATGCTCTGAAATTCAGGCGATTATAGCATATTCTCGTGGACCTTTAACCTGTGCCTGTGCTCGTTTATCCACTCGCCCTTTTCTCGTTCTTACAACCGAAGCAGGCTGTCTAGAGCGAACCCCTCGACTTGGCTCGGCGCAGGCATCGCCGAAGACCCGGGGCATCCACCGAGACTCACTTCCTGACATTAACTGATCTGTGGCAGACGGACTAGAGCACAGGTTGCCGGAGCGACGGGGACCCCGCCCGGCATCCGAAGAAGGAAAGCTGGTACTGACCATACTCTAGGCCTCCACTGATCGCGGGTGGTGTCGACCGGGGAGCCTGGCCGCCCTGTCCACCCTTCGTCAGCAAGGGTGTGCTCGGGCTCAGAGCGTCCTTCACGACATTTCCAGAGGGAGGGTCGGACCTGCGTCGCGAATCGCGCGGAGGCTCGGGGTCCGTGCTTGCCGAGCAGATGCGGTCCACTCCAAGTGGACGGCGAGGACTGTTTGAGTCCCGTCTGGCGAAGCCTCTGACGGGGCGAGTTCCGCAGCCGAGCAGATGCGAGGCTTAGCACGGTCGAGCCGTAGCGCCTGAGCAGGCAGGTACGACCATCCCTCTTTCCTCTTTTTGACTGCCCCGAAACACCCATGCTATAGTCCTTCGCCACCGACGGACTGGTCACGCGTCACGCGTTACGCGTCACGAGTTTCTAATGGTTGAAGTTCCAGTTAAGATTTACATCACAAACCTATTGAAACAGGCCCGTGGGGCCGTACGCCACCTCGCGTTGCTCCCCTCCGTGACCAAGAACAGGGCTTTGCTGGGGATGGTTGAGCGGCTGATGGCTGATGAGGAAGTCATCCTGGAGGCCAACCGTCAGGACGTCGAGGCCGTGGGGAAAACCCTGGTGGGCGAGACCAATAAAGACACGGTGAAGGAAGCCGTGGAACGCGTCCGTCTGACTGACGAGGCCATCCGTGAGATGGTGGAACGGTTTCGCGAGGTTGCCGAACTTCCGGACCCGGTTGGGGAAGTGACCAAAATCTGGAAACGCCCGAACGGAATGGAGGTCAGTCGCGTGCGAGTGCCGATCGGGGTGATCGGGATCATCTCCGATGCCGGCCCGACGGTGACCAGCGAGGCGGTGGCGCTCTGCTTGAAATCGGGTAACGTCTGTGTGGTCCGAGGGGGAACCGAATCGCTTCGCTCGACGGCGGTGATCGCCAGGTGTTTGCGGGAGGCTGCGGAGCAGGCTGGTGTGCCAGCCGGGGCGATGACGTTCGTGGAACGGCCCGAGCGCGAAGCGGTGCTGGAACTGCTGCGCGACAACAAATACGTGGACGCGATCATTCCTCGCGGCAGCGTTGGGTTGAGAAAAACGGTGGTCGAGCAGACGCGCCTCCCTGTCCTGAGCCATGACCTGGGGATCTGTCACATCTATATTGATGCGAATGCCGACCTGCCGCTGGCTCAGAACGTGGTCGTGAACTCCAAGGTGCAGCTTCCGTCTGCGCCCAATGCCGCTGATACCTTGCTGGTGCACCAGGCAGCGGCAAGGGGCCTGGTGCCGGGGCTCGTTCGCCGGTTGCTGGACGAGTTCAAGGTGGAGGTTCATGGCTGTCCCAAGACCGTCGCTTTGACGGGATCCGAACAAATGACTGGTTACAAAGCGGTCATCGAAGCCAAGGAAGAGGACTGGGGCCGGCAGTTCCAGGCTCCGACACTCGCCGTCAAGGTCGTCAAGGACATGGACGAGGCCCTGGAGCATATCGTCAAGTACGGGCCTGGCCATACGGCTACGATCGTCACCCGCGATTACGCGGCGGCGATGCGGTTCGTGCGGGAGGTGGACTCCGGCGCGGTGCTCGTGAACGCCTCGACGCGACTGCACGATGGGCGCGAGTTCGGCCTCGGCGGGGCGATCGGCATCAGCACCGCGCGTATCCATGCGCGAGGCCCGGTCTCGCTGGAGGACCTCACTTGCCAAAAGTATGTCGTCCTGGGGACCGGGCAGCTTCGCCAGCCCCATCCGGTTCCGACGACCTATGAAGACGCCATCATGTTAAAAAAGGGCCTGGGGTAGGGCCATTTCGTCATGAGACGCCGTCTCCCGCCGACTTCCTCGTGGAGCGACGGAGGCCCGCGAGGGACTCAGGCATGACGTCCCGACCCCGCGCCACGGTGGCTCAGGAACCTCTCGCGCATCATCTCGATTGGTGGGGGCTCCGGCGATTCGAGTCCGACGACTCGTATTTCCAGTGGCAGCGAGAAGCGCTCAGCCCTCAGAACCTCGCCACGCTCAACCGGCTTGTCGAGCAGAAACGGGCCCCGCGTGCCGGCATCGCGGCAGAAACAGCCTTTTACGACTATGCCGCGCGCCCGGACGTCCTGCCGGTCCTCTACAGTCAACAGTACGATTACTACCAGGCCGTCGGGCCTGCCGTCGCAGAGCGACTCGGCGGAGCCGGGTCCATTCTTGATTTCGGATGCGGCATCGGCCTGATGACGACGTTCTATGCCAGGCAGTTCCCGGCTGTCTCCGTCGTGGGCGTGGACCGTTCGGACG
Organism: Nitrospiraceae bacterium; assembly: GCA_050731075.1. GTDB lineage: Bacteria > Nitrospirota > Nitrospiria > Nitrospirales > Nitrospiraceae > 40CM-3-62-11. The sequence goes on along the minus strand of JBOHOM010000050.1, from coordinate 4,219 downwards.
CCTCGCTCGCGGTGGCCCGCGAACGCGCGAGGGCGCTCGGGCTGGGGAATCTCCGCTTCGAGTGCCTGGACGTCCAGCACAGTCCGCTCTCGGGAACCTACGACCTCATCATCGCGACGCATTCTCTCGTCCAATCGGAGGAGGACCCCGGACTTCCCAGTCTCAACTGGCAGACCTTCGAACGTCGCAAGGATCCGGCCGCCGAAGCGGACTTTGAACAACGCACCGGTCTGAAAACCAGGCTGGATCACCTCTGTCAGGCCATGGCACCGGCCGGGCGGCTGATTGCGTTTGAAAAGACCCGCCAACTCGCCCGTCGCGTCCCCTTCCAGCGCGCCCTCGCGGCCCGCGGTCTCAGGCTGCTGGAGCCGCCCGTCCCGATCCGGTATCGGGTCGTTGAAGAGGTGGCGGATGACGGCCCCCTGTACGTCCTGACTTGCGCGCCAGGCAGCGGCGGTTCCCACGTGAGCCTCGAGTGGGACGAAAACCCGGAACAGCATGCGGAGGCAGAATCCTACCGGCGGCGCGGGGATGCCGCCATCGCGGTCTGGAAACAACTGCCGGATCGAGTGGCGACTCGCGAGTCTGATTGGATCGATCTGCGGTTCGGGCCAGTCCGCGCCGAATGGGGAAGAGCCGGTGGCGGCCTCGTGTACCTGTACATCACGGTCGGGGATCGATTTCGCGGAATTCTGGTCAGCGGCCGGGAGGCCGGTATCGAGCTGACCCACCGAGTCGGAGAAGCCTTGAGGGAGACCGGTGTGGATTCCGTTCGGTTTGAAACGCTCCTGGACGCGACTTGGCCGGCGGTGACCGAGCAGGAGGATCCCACCCACACCCCGCTGTACGAGAACCACCTGGACTCCGCGCAGCAGGTCTGGTCACGACTGCCGGAACGCCGCGTCGTCAAGGAGTCGACATACGAAGAGCCGGACGGCCGTCAAAAGCACGTCGAGCTCGGGACGACCCCCGGGCTGGTCTATCTGTACTGGGCGAATACCTTTGACCAGCGGCAGCTCGTGATGGTGGAGCGCCAGCGTGCATCGCTGCTGGAGGACTACTACCAGGAGCTGCTCCACAGCGGCGGGCAGGGGAGTCGGGATGGGAGGGATAAGCCTTGACCAACGTCCTGAGGGGGAAATAGAATGGCCTGACTGCCCGGAGGGCGACAGGGCTCCGGGGTCAGGTCTCCAGCCGCGTGGAAAGGATTCAGAGGGCATGAAAATCGAGTACTCGAAGGGCGCGCAAGCCACTCCCGAGCTGATTCAGCTTCATCGACGCGTCTCGGAAGATTCCGGCGGCTGCAAGACGAAAGTGATGCTGGTGTTCCCGCCGGACTGGTACCCCTCCGAACCGTACCTGAGCCTTCCCACCTTGACCTCTGTCCTTCGCGCCGCCGGTCACCAGGTGACGCAGAAGGACGTCAACCTCGAAATGTATGATTGGTTCTTCAGCGCCGACTTTCTCCGGCGCGTTCTCAAGAAGGTGCCCCAGCAGCTCGACCGCCTCCGGAAGCTCTCCAAGAAGCGGGAGCTGGAGGAGGCGGAAGTGGAGCTCCAACTCGCGTTGTGCGACTGCACGCGCGAGCGGATCGCGGAGCTGATCGAGAAAGCGGAAACGGCCAAACGGATCGTCAGGAGCCAGGAATTCTACGAAGCGGACAAGCTCGAATGGGCGATGAACGTGTTTCGGGAAGTGACGGCCACGATCTCGCTGGTCTATGCCCCGGCACGGATCTGCATGCCTCCCATGGAAACCGACCTCTCCTACAAGGTCTTTGCCTCAGCCGAGGTGCTGGAGGCGGTCCAGGACTCGCAGGTCAACGTCTACCGTGATGTGTTCGAGCACATCCTGCGTCCCAGCATCGAGGCCGAGCGTCCGGATGTCGTCGGGATCTCGATCGTGCTGCAACAGCAACTGTTCTCCACCATGACGTTCTGCGCCCTCATCAAGGAGCATTTTCCCCACATCCATGTGACCATCGGCGGCAACACCGTCACCCGGCTGCGGGAGGCCCTTCCCGACACTCCGAACCTGTTCGCCCTGTTCGACAGCGCCGTGGTCTATGAAGGGGAAACCGCTTTCCTTCAGTTGGTCGAGGCGGTGGGCGCCGGGCGGGACCTGGCCGGAATCCCCAACCTCATCTATCGTGACGGGGCGGGGGTCCACACTTCCCCACTGACCTATGCCGAGGACATGGCGGCCCTGCCGCCGCCCGACTTCCACGGCCTCCCGTTGGAAAAGTACTTCGTCCCGGATCGCATCCTGCCCTATCTGGCGACGCGGGGGTGTTACTGGGGGCGGTGCGAGTTCTGCGACCACGGCGAAGGCTATACGGCCGGGTACAGGACGAAGAAACTCGAGCAGATCATCGAGGAGGTCAGGCAGCTCAAGGAGACCTACCAAACGCGGCATTTCCACTTCACGGACGAGTCCTACCCCCCGGCCTTATTCCGGAAGCTGACCCGGAAGCTCGTCGAGAGCCACCTCAATATCGTGTGGACGACCCACATGCGGTTTGAGAAAAGTTTGCTGGACGCGACTATCTGGAACGACGCGGCTGCCTCCGGCTGCAAGTTCCTGCACATGGGCTACGAGTCGGGCAACGAGCGGGTCCTCAAACTCATGGACAAGGCCACCACGACGGACGTCATCCGGCGGAGCCTCGAGCTGTCGGCGAACGCGGGCGTCTGGAACCATGTCATGGGCTTCTTCGGCTTCCCCGGTGAGACCCGGGAAGACGCCCTCGACTCGATTCGGTTCCTCGAAGACAACCGGGACCTCGTGCACTCGATCGGGTTCGGGACCTTCGACCTGAGCAAGCACACGCCGGTGGCCAAAAACCCGGAGAAATTCGGGGTGACGCCCTACAAGAACCCTGAGTGGGACTTGGCGCTCGATTACTACTACACCGTCCGCGACGGGCTGAGTGTGGAGGAGGCCGAACGGGTCTTCGAAGAGTTCGAGCGCAGCCATTACCAGGGTTGGGACTTGAAAATCTTTATCCGGGAGTACGTGTTCCTGTACGTGGCCAAGTTCGGGACGAATCGCCTGCCCGCATTGCAGTTCAGGCCGACGGGGGCGGGCACGGGAGTCCTGAGCACCGTGGCCGAGAAGGTTTGCTGACCGGACACACGAACATGGCGATTGAGATCGTCCAGATCGATGGCATGGCGCCCACGCCCGCGGCCGGGCGTAAGCTGAAAACCATGCTCCTGTTCCCGCCGGAGTGGGTCCCGACGGCGCCCTACCTGGCGCTCCCGAGTCTCACCGCGGTGTTGCGTCAGCACGGGCATGAGGTCGTCCAGAAGGACGTGAACATCGAGATGTACGATCTGTTTTTCAGCGACGCCTTCCTGATCTGGATCCAGGCGCGCATGGCCATGCAGCTCCGGGCGCTGAACGCCAAGGAGTCGGCCGGCCGGCTGACCGACCAGGAGGCGGACCGCAAGGCGTGCCTGACCGCCGCGTCGGCAGTGGACGTGTTCGAACTGGCGGAACAGGCCGAAGCCGCAAAGCGCATCGTCCGCTCTGACGACTTCTACGATGCCGACAAGCTGGAGCGGGCCCTGAACACGTTCCGGGAAGTGATGCATTACATCTCGGCTGCCTATTATCCGGCCTCCATCGTGTTCTACCCGATGGAGAGCAACCTCGGGTACCGCCCCGGGGTGTCGCGCGAGGTGTTCGCCTGTCTGGATGACGAGCAGGTGAACGTGTACCGCGATGTCTGCCGGCAGCTCGTGCTTCCCGCGGTCAGCAGGGAAGCTCCCGACGTGGTCGGCATCTCGATCGGCACCCAGATGCAGCTCCTCGCCGGATTGACCTTCTGCAAGATGATCAAGGAGGCTTTTCCACGAGTACATATCACGGTCGGCGGCAACGTGATCACGCGTCTGCAGGAGGAACTGCCGAACTGTGAGCGGTTCTTCACCGAGGTCTTCGACTCCGCGATCATGTACGAGGGTGAACACGCGCTGCTCTGGCTCCTCGAAGCGCTGAGCGGCCAACGCAAGCTGGAACAGGTTCCCAACCTGATCTATCGCGATGAGACCGGCATCCATCTCAACAAGGAAATCTACACGGAGAAGACGACCGCGCTCCCGCTCCCCGATTTCGACGGGCTGCCGCTGGACAGCTACTTCGTCCCCGTCCGCATTCTTCCCTATCTGGCGACGCGCGGCTGCTACTGGGGGCGATGCACGTTCTGCGATCACGG
>JBOHOM010000049.1:0-2229 GCA_050731075.1 Nitrospiraceae bacterium | reverse complement strand
GGCAATGGTGGATGCTTCATCGCCACCGCGGCCTACGGGTCGCCATTGGCCGCAGAGGTTCAGGCGCTGCGTGTCTTTCGGGATCGCTATATCCTCGCGCATGCTCCAGGACGCCTATTCGTAGGAGCCTACTATCGGCTCAGTCCGTCGGTGGCCCGCGTGATCGCGAGGAGTGAGACGCTGCGGGCCGCCGCCAGGACTGCCTTGCGCCCGCTGGTATGGGGAGCCTCGCTTGCCAACGAGTCGCCGTCATTTCTACTCGTGCTGATCGGGTCGTGTGTCCTGGCGGGTTCGATCACCAGCGTCTATCTGCTGGCAGTCATGCGGCGTGGTCGCCAGGGGCGGCGGGGGCGGAGAGGAGCATGAGACGTGCGCCGGGATCACTCGGGAAGCAGTGGCAACTTCAAGGCTGATCAGATGAGAAAGTCAGGAGGAGCACGGATATGGCTGACCTGAGCTCGTTCGATGTGGCCTCTCGAGTGGACATGCAGGAGGTGAAGAATGCCCTGGATCAGACCATGAAGGAGGTCCGGCAACGGTTCGACTTCAAGGGCTCCAAGACCGACCTGACCCTGAAGGAGAAGGAGAAAGAGCTGGTCGTGGTGTCCGACGACGAGTACAAGCTCAAAGCGGTGCTGGAGATCCTGAAAGCCAAGTGTGTCAAACGCGGCGTGTCATTGAGGGCGCTCACCTACGGCAGCCCCGAGGAAGCCCTGGGCGGAACCGTCCGCCAGGTGATCACGATTCAGAGCGGTCTCGCCGACGACAAGGCGAAGGCGATCGTCAAGGAAATCCGGGATGCGAAGCTCAAGGCGCAGGCGCAGATCCAGGGCGACCAGGTTCGGGTCCAGAGCAAGAGCAAGGATGAGCTCCAGGCGGTGATCGCGCTCCTGAAACAAAAAGATTTCGGGATCGATCTGCAATTCCTCAATTACCGGTAAGCCTCAGCCCAAGGCCCCGCCATGTTCGTGCGAGTCTTCCTGTTCACTGTCGCCCTCTGTCTCGTGGTCCTGGTGGAGGCCGGGTGTGGGAGGAGCGACGCGATCGTGGTCATCGCGCTGCATCCGGCCAACCCGAACATTCTGTATGTCGCCACGAACGATTACATCTATAAGTCGCGGGATGAGGGCCAGACCTGGGAGAACCTCTCACAAGGGATGACCTACTCGCGCGTCATCTCGATGGCCATCGATCCGGCCTACCCCGCCACGGTCTACGCCGGCACGAAGGGTGACGCGGTCTACAAGAGCTATGATGGGGGACAGCGCTGGGTGTCGCAGCGCATCGGGCTGGACAGCACGGTTGTGACCTCGGTGGTGAACCAATTCCTGTTCCACCCGTTCGACAGCCGCCGCCTGTTCGTGGCCACCACCATGGGAATCTTCGAGTCGCAGAACGGCGGTGAGACCTGGCAGAAGCGGATGGATGGGATGAAGGAGGTGCTCATGGTCGTCACGCTGGCGCTTGATGCGACGCAGCCGACGACCATGTATGCCGGCACGAGCGGTGGCGTGTATAGGAGCGTGAATGGAGCGGCCCGATGGGAGAAGGTGAACGACGGACTCGTCTCCCCCGACATCCTGGAATCCTCGCGCGCCCTGGGCGTGACGGCGATTCAAGTGGATCCTCACGAGACCGGGAGGTTGTATGCAGCCACACTGAAGGGCCTCTACAAGTCCACGGACCGCGCGCAATCCTGGGCCCGTGTCGCGCAGTCACTGCCGGATCAAATGATCAGCGCGATGGTGCTCGACCGGTCCGTGGCCGGAGTCATCTACGTGGCGAGCCGTGAGGGTGTGCACAAGAGCGAGGATGGGGGCACAACCTGGATCGCGATCAACAGGGGATTGGCGAGCCTGAACATCCGTTCGCTGGTCCAGAGTCCGACCGATCCCAGGACGTGGTACGCCGGGACGAACGGCAGCGGTCTGTATCGGAGTCGGGATGGCGGCGGCACGTGGGTCGCGATGCCGCCGGTGCGGGGTAAGGTCTGAGAAAACGTTTCTCTGGTTTGTTTTGTTTGTTTGGTTGGCCAAAGAAACCAGACAAACCAGTGAACCAAACGAACGAGGTTAACGGCGTTCGTTGAGGCTTGAGTCGCCGACTGCAGGGCCCACGCGCGATGGGGTTGTCGAGGATCCCCCGGGGTTCTCCTTCCCCCCCACGTCGAACCCGAAGCTATTGGGCAGGGTGGTGTCTTGGGTGTCCGGGCCAACGCGGTAGTTCGGG
>JBOHOM010000048.1:0-23147 GCA_050731075.1 Nitrospiraceae bacterium | reverse complement strand
GTCGGCATCCCCGAGGGCGCCGGCCTTGCTCATCTTGATGACGCCCGCCACCGCCGCCGCGGACGCCGGCTCACAGAATACGCCTTCCTCTGCCGCGACCATCCTGTACGCCTGGAGGATTTCCTCGTCCGTCACCATGTCGATCTTTCCGGCCGACTCTTTCACCGCCAGGACGGCCGCTTTCCAACTGGCGGGGTTGCCGATCCGGATCGCGGTCGCCACGGTCTGCGGGTCCTCCACCACGTGGCCCAGCACGATCGGCGCCGCCCCTGCCGCCTGGAACCCCATCATTCTCGGCAGTCGGGCGATCTGGCCCGCGGCACGGTACTCTGTATAGCCGCGCCAGTACGCCGTGATGTTCCCGGCATTGCCGACCGGCAACACGTGCAGGGTCGGCGCGAACCCCAGCTGGTCGCAGACTTCCATGGCCGCGGTCTTCTGCCCCTCGATCCGGAACGGATTGATCGAGTTGACCAGCTCGAGCCCGTGTTGCGCGGCGATCTCTTTGACGATCGAGAGAGCCTGGTCGAAGTTCCCTTCGACCTGAATCACGGTCGCCTGGTGCATCATCGCTTGGGACAACTTGCCGAGGGCGATCTTGCCGGCCGGAATGAGGACATAGACCGCCAGCCCGGCGCGGGCGCCGTACGCCGCAGCCGACGCCGACGTGTTCCCGGTGGAGGCGCAGATCACCGCCCGGGCCTTCGCCTCGAGCGCCTTCGAAATGGCCAGCGTCATGCCCCGGTCCTTGAAGGACCCGGTCGGATTGGCGCCTTCAAACTTCAGATACAGCTCAATTCGAGGGTCGATCGTTCGAGCGAGACGCTTGGCGTGGATCAGCGGGGTGTGCCCTTCTCCCAGCGTCACGACGGGCGTCTTCTCCGTGACCGGAAGGAACTTCCGATACTCCTCGATCACCCCACGCCAGCAGATCATGGGTGAGACACCTGGGCGGATCTTGCATCGGGTACGACGGGGCACATGCCTTACTCGCCATGCCCCTCGACACGGATCAAGGTGGTGGGCTCCGAAATGAAGGCCATCCGATCGATCTCGTGGAGCGAGGCCTGGATATCGCGCTCGGTTGCGGTATGAGTCATGATGACCACCGGCACGGTTTGCCCTTCCTGGCGTCCCTTCTGGAGCACCGAAGAAATGCTGATGCCGTGGCGTCCGAGGACGCCCGAGATTTGCGAGAGGACCCCGGGTCGGTCCTGCACCATGAACCGCATGTAATAGAAGGTCGCGATCTCCTCCATCGGCCGGATGCGGAGGGGGCGACGCTGGTCACTCTGAAACGAGGCGGGCGGCACCCGTCCCGACGTGCCCTTCAAGAGGTTCCGCGCGATGGCGATCACGTCGCTGACCACGGCGCTGCCGGTGGGCATCGCCCCTGCGCCCTGACCATAGAGCACGATGTCGTTCACCGCGTCCCCGACGAGCTGGATGGCGTTGTACACCCCCTCCACCTGCGCCACCGGCGACGACGACGGAATCATCGTGGGGTGGACTCGCGCCTCGATCTCACCGTCCCGGAACTTGGCGATCGCGAGGAGCTTGATCGTGAACCCGAATTCCCTGGCGTACGTGATGTCCAGCGGGGTGATCTTCGTGATGCCCTCGGTGTAGATTTCCTTGAAGTTGACCGGCGTGCCGTACGCCAGGCTCACCATGATCGACAGCTTGTGGGCGGAGTCGATGCCGGCGACATCCAGCGTCGGATCGGCTTCGGCGTAGCCCGCACGTTGCGCCTCGGTCAGCACCGCCTGAAAGGCCTGTCCCTCCCGGCTCATCCGGCTGAGGATGTAGTTGGCCGTGCCGTTGATGATGCCGTAGATCGACAGAATCGTATTCGCCGCCAGGCCTTCGGTCAACGCGCGGATGACCGGAATGCCTCCCCCGACGCTGGCCTCGAAGCCCAGGTCCACCCGCTGACGGGCGGCGGCCTCGAACAGCTCCTCTCCATGGACCGCGAGCAGCGCTTTGTTGGCGGTCACCACCTGCTTCCCTTTCGCCATCGCGTCCAGGATCACGCGCTTCGCGGCGTCGTACCCTCCGATCAGCTCGAGCACGATGTCGATCGAGGGATCCTCCAGCACCGCTTTGACGTCGGCGGTCAGCACCCCCTGCGGCAGACGCACGCCGCGGTCGGTCGTGATGTCCAGATCCGCCACCCGCACCAGCTCCACCGGCACCCCCACGCGCCTTCGGATCAGGGCGCTGTTCTGCGTCAGGATCTTCGCGACCCCGGTCCCCACCGTGCCGAATCCGACCATGCCGACGCACACACGAGACTTCATGGACCCGACCCGCCGAACGTCAACACCTTCTTGATCCCCCGGACGGCCTGCCGAATCCGGTGCTCGTTCTCGACCAGCGCGAACCGCACGTACTCGTCCCCGCCTTCCCCGAAGCCGATCCCGGGCGAGACGGCCACCTTGGCGTCCCGCAGCAGCAGCTTCGAAAACTCGAGCGATCCCATCCCCCGATAGGGCGTCGGGATGCGGGCCCAGACGAACATGGTGGCCCGCGGCTTGTCGACCGGCCATCCGATGCGGTTGAGGCCGCTTACCAACTCGTCCCGCCGCCGCTGGTACCGGGCCACCGTCTCTCTCACGCACTCTTGCGGCCCGTTCAAGGCGATGATGCTGGCGATCTGAACCGGCTGAAAGATGCCGTAGTCCAGGTAGCTCTTGATCTTGGCCAGCGCCCCGATCACCTCCCGATTCCCGACGCAGAAGCCGACCCGCCAGCCCGGCATGTTGTAGCTCTTGGAGAGCGTGTAGAACTCCACGCCGATCTCCTTGGCCTCCGGGACTTGCAGGAGACTCGGCGCGCGATACCCGTCGAACACGATGTCGGCGTAGGCCAGGTCGTGGAGCACGATGACGTGGTGCTCTTTGGCGAACGCCACCACTTTCTTGAAAAATTCCAGGTCCACCACCGCGGTGGTCGGATTGTGCGGAAAGTTGATGACCAGGATGCGCGGCCGCGGCAACGTCTGGCGGTACACGCGCAAGAGGTCGTCGAAAAAATCGCTGTCGGGGCGCAGCTCGATGCCGCGCACCTCTCCCCCGGCGATGATCACGCTGTACATGTGAACGGGATAGGTCGGTGTGGGCGTCAACACCACATCGCCCGGACCGATCATGGCCAGCGCCAGATGCGCGATCCCTTCCTTCGAGCCGATCGTCACGATGGCTTCCGTCTCAGGGTCCAGCTCCACCTCGTAGCGGCGCTTGTACCAGCCCGTGATCGCGTGACGGAGCTTGGTGACGCCGCGTGAGGCGGAGTACCGATGATTCTTGCCGTTGCGGGCGGCTTCGACCAGCTTGTCAACGATATGGTCCGGCGTCGGCTGATCGGGATTGCCCATGCCGAAATCAATGATGTCCTCGCCCTTATGACGCGCCTCCAGCTTCAGCGCCTGGACCTGCGCAAACACATAGGGAGGAAGCCGATTTATACGGTAAAACCCCTCCACCTTCCCCTCAACGTTCCTGACCGTCTGGCTGAACAGGGTGACAAAGAACCCTACGATGCCCGATGGGCGCGGAGAAAGTGGCCACATTCTAATGCAGCGCGCCAATTCAGTCAATTTTATTCCGGTGTTGGAAGACTTCTGAGGCCCGCGGCACCCCGCACGGGGGGACGGTGGGGCGCTCCCCGCGTTTCAACCTTGCTCCCGCCACCCTTTTTTGCAATAATACGCTAACCTTTTGCAAATTCTGGAAGAATCGAACAGCAAACAGCGAGCAGCGATCAGCACGTAGCTCTGAGCCATTAGGGACACGCGCTTCGCTGCTAGCGGTATGAGGGTCCGTGGCCCGACTAGGCGTCAACATCGATCATGTAGCGACGCTCCGGCAGGCCAGAGGCGGGAGGGAGCCCGATCCGCTGGCCGCCGCGATGCTGGCTGAGATGGCGGGCGCCGACGGCCTGGTCGTCCACCTGCGAGAGGACCGCCGCCACATCCAGGACCGCGACCTGGCCCTGCTGCGGGAGATCGTCCAGACCAAACTCGATCTCGAAATGGCGGCAGAAGACTCGATGGCCAAGACCGCCCTGACCATCAAGCCGCACTTGGTCACCCTGGTGCCGGAGCGCCGCCAGGAGTTGACCACCGAGGGCGGTCTGGAAGTCGCTGGAAGACGGGATCGCATCCAAAGAATCATCGAACTGCTCCACGACGGCGGCATTCCCGTCAGCCTGTTCATCGAGCCCGACCTGGACCAGATCAAGGCGGCCCACAAAGTGGCTGCGGACTATGTCGAGCTGCACACCGGCCGCTACGCCAACGCCCGCCGTTCGAAAGAAGGGGACACGGAGTTCGAAGCCATCACCCAGGCCGCCAAGCTGGCCTCCAAGCTCGGGATGGGGGTGAGCGCCGGGCACGGGCTGAACTACCGCAACGTGAAACGCCTGACGCAGATCCCGGAAATCGTGGAATACAATATCGGCCACAGCATCATCGCACGAGCGATCCTGGTCGGCCTCGAACGGGCGGTGCAAGAGATGAAACAACTCATCGGCTAGCCAGAAGCGAGCAGCTTGGCTCAGAGCTATTGGCTATTCGCTACCAGCTATGAGCTATTTACTATTCGCTTTTTGCTGTGCGCTCCTTTGCGGCTCACATGAAGATCGTCGGCATCGGTCTGGACCTTGTCCGAATCGCCCGCATCCGCGCCATCACGGAGCGGTGGCAGGAGCGTTTTCTCCAGCGGCTCTACACGGACGCGGAACGTCAGTACTGTTTTCGGCTCTCGTCTCCTTACGCATCCCTGGCCGGGCGATTCGCGGTCAAGGAGGCAATCCTGAAAGCGCTGGGCACCGGCTGGTCCGCCGGCGTGCGTTGGTCGGACATCCAGGTGCTCAATGACAGCGCCGGGAGGCCGGTGGCCACCGTGCATGGACGGGTTGGCGCCTTGATCCGCGAGGCGGGCGTGACCGGGATCCACGTGAGCCTGTCGCATGACGCCGAGTACGCGATCGCCGAGGCCGTCCTGACAAAAGATAGCTAGCAGCGAACAGCTAATGGCGAATAGCCAGTCGGAGGAGGACAAAACCTCTGAGCTACCAGCTGTTTGCTACCGTCCGGGAACTGGCTGCTAGCTGCTCGCTACAGGCTACTAGCTGGTGGCTTTTTCTATGAAGATCGTGACCGCCGCCCAGATGCAGGCCCTGGACCGCCGGACCATCACGGAGGCCCGCATCCCCGGCCTCACGCTGATGAGCCACGCCGGCACCGGCGTCGTCGCTGCCATGGAGCGGGTCTTCGCACCGCTGTCCGGCAAAGCGGTGGCGGTGGTCTGTGGCAAAGGGAACAACGGGGGGGATGGGTTCGTCGTCGCGCGCCTCCTGAGACGGAAACGGGCACGAGTCCGGGTCCTACTCATGACCCAAGCGTCCGACCTGACCGGTGGCGCCAAGACGACGTATCGTCGATTCGTGCGCGAGGCCGGCAGGTCCGCCGTCCATGTCTGCCCGGCCCACGATCGAACGCGAACGCTCCTTGAATCAAGCGATCTGATCGTGGATGCCCTGCTGGGGACGGGACTCTCCGCACCAGTCACAGGGCCATACCGGACGACGATCGAGGCCATCAATGAAGCCGGACACCCGGTGATCGCCGTCGACCTCCCGTCCGGCATTCACGCCGACACAGGGGCGGTGCTGGGGGCGGCGGTACGGGCCTCCCTCACGATCACGTTCGGACTCCCCAAGCTCGGGTTGTACGTTGGCGCCGGGATTGATCATGCCGGTGAGGTCCAGGTCGCCGACATCGGCATTCCCCCGCGGTACGTGGACGCCGTCGAAAGCCGGATCACGCTGCTGACGTTGGACTCGGTCCGCCGCCTCCTGCCTAAACGGATCCCGTCCGCGCACAAGGGCACCTATGGGCATGTCGGCCTCATCGCCGGGTCGGTCGGCAAGACCGGCGCGGCCGCCCTCGCGGCCAAGGCGGCCCTGCGGGTCGGGGCCGGCTTGGTGACGGTCGCGACACCGGCGAGCGTAAACGACACCCTCGAGGCCAAGTTGCTCGAGGCGATGACCGTCCCGATGCCGGAAACCAACGCGCGAACCCTCGCCCGATCCGGCTTGGAACGCCTCCTCTCGTTTATGAATGCCCGGAGCGCCGTGGCAATCGGGCCCGGTCTCAGCACCCACCCGGAAACCGTCGAGCTGATCCAGGCTCTGGTTGCGAGGCTGGAGAAACCGTCCGTGCTGGATGCGGACGCGTTGAACGCGCTGGCCGGCCACACCGCGCTGCTCGCGGAGTGCAAGATTCAGCCGATCCTCACCCCCCACCCGGGGGAAATGGCACGCCTCGAGGAACAGGCAACGCCCCAATCGATCAACGCCGACCGGATCGGGACAGCGACCCGCTTCGCCCAGCGATGCGGGGTCGTGCTGCTGCTGAAAGGGGCGCGGACGGTAGTGGCGCATCCGGACGGGCGAGCTTCGATTTGTCCCACGGGGAATCCCGGCATGGCCACGGCCGGAACCGGAGACGTGCTCACCGGCATGATCGTCGGGTTCCTTGCCCAACGCCTGAGCGCATGGGATGCGGCCTGCGCCGGCGTCTACTTCCACGGGCTGGCTGGTGACTTGGCGGCGGCTGAGCTGGGGCCAGCGGGCATGACCGCCGGTGATGTCATCGACCGGATTCCCTATGCCCTCGCCCAAGCGGTTCATCACTAGCCCCCCGCTCCGATCCCGACGCCCTTCCGACCCGGACGCGGCGGCGTCGGGCATACTCGAATGGAGCTACCACTCGCGGTCGGCGGCGGACACCGACCGCCTGGGCCGCCTCGTCGGCCAGTGCTCACAGAGAGGCGCGATCATGGCCCTGTACGGCGAACTGGGGACCGGAAAGACGGTCTTCGTGCGCGGCATGGCGGCCGGGCTCGGCGCATCGCCGCGTGCGGTCCGCAGTCCGACCTTTGTCCTGATCCATGAATATCAGGGCCAGTGGCCTCTCGCACACGTGGACCTGTACCGGCTCCGAAACGCGGCGGAGCTCGAGCATGTCGGCCTCTCGGACTACCTGGACGGCCGCACCGTCGTCGCCATCGAGTGGGCCGAGAAGGCCGGCCCGGAATTGCCGCAAGACCGGCTGGAGATTCACCTGCGCTACGGCGAAGGACTGTCCCGGGACATTCTCCTGAAGGCCACGGGGAAGGGCTCGCGCGGCGTGCTGACCTGCGTGAAGAAGCGGGGCGCGGCCATGGGGCCAAAGACGGAGCGCGCGCGATGAAGGTCGTCTGGGCGCCCTGGCGCATGGCGTACATCAAGCATGCCCGCAAGCCGGCCAGGTGCATTTTCTGCTCGAAGGCTCAGGAGCGACGCGATGCCGCCAACCTGCTCCTGCACCGGGGACGCCATGGGTTCGTCATGATGAACCTCTTTCCGTACAATAGCGGCCACCTGATGGTGGCGCCCTATGCGCACGTCAAAACCACGGAGTCGTTGTCCGCCGACGCGGCGCTCGACCTGATCCGGCTGACGAATCTCTCCCTCCGGGCGCTGCGCGCCGCAATCCGGCCGGAAGGGTTTAACGTCGGGATGAACCTCGGGCGCGTCAGTGGAGCCGGGCTCGACGCGCACGTGCACCTGCATATCGTCCCGCGCTGGAACGGCGACACGAACTTCATGCCGCTGTTCTCCGAGACCCGCGTCATCCCCGAGCATCTCCGTGAGACCTATCGCAAGCTGCGCGCGCGATTCCGGCGGATGACCACGGAAGGTCGGGACGACTGGAGCGGGTCGGCGACGCGCTCGCGGGCACGCCCGTCGGGGAGCGGCTCGAAACGGCCGCCGAAGCGAAATTCGGACCGGCGCTCATGATCAGACTCATCCTGGTGGGCATCCTGTTGCTGCTCTCGCTCACCTTCTTTCTCCAGAATCAGGAGCAAGAGGTGACGTTCCGGTATTTCTCGTTGTTCCACTTCGGGATGCAGGAGGCCTCCACTCCGATTTACAAACCGATCCTCAGCGCCTTCGCCCTTGGCCTCCTCGTGGCCTCCATCCTGTTGTTTCCGGCCTGGGTCCGTGGACGGATCGACCTGAGGCGCAAGACGAAAGCGTTGCAGGAGACGGAGGCCGACCTGGACCGCCTGCGCAACGCCATGGAAAAGACGCCCAGACAGCCGGGAAGCCCACGGGGGCAGGAGATCACCGAGGAAATCCTGGATGAATAACGCCGATCTCACCCCCCTGATGCGCCAGTATCGGGAGATCAAGCGCGACTACCAGGACGCGATCCTGTTTTTCCGAGTCGGCGATTTCTACGAAATGTTCTACGAGGACGCGGAGGAGGCCTCCCGGCTCCTGGCCATCGCCTTGACCTCCCGCGACAAGGCCCGCGCGGATCCCGTTCCGCTCTGCGGGGTCCCGTACCATGCGGCGACCGGCTACATCGCCAAGCTGCTCAAGGCCGGGCGGACGGTCGCCCTGTGTGAACAGGTGGAGGATCCGAAACTGGCCAAGGGGCTGGTCCGCCGCGCGGTGGTCCGTCTGTACACACCCGGCACGCTCATGGACCCCGAGCTGCTGCCCGCCGTCGAGTCGAATTTTCTCGGGGCGGTGGCCGTCGCCTCTCCTCCTTCGCCCTCATCGTCGCGGCACGACCCTGTGCCACTTCTCGGGCTGGCTGCGCTGGACCTCTCCACCGGCGAGTTCTGGATCATGGAGTTTCATGGCGACCGGGCTCATACCGATCTTCAGGATGAACTGTCACGGCTGGAGCCGCGGGAACTCTTGTACCCGAACAAGCTGCCGGCGCAGACCCAGACTCTGCTGACCCGCCTGAAGGGCCCTCGCCTCTGTCCTCAGGATCCGGCCTTCTTCGACTTGCCGGGCGCGGAGCGCGCGCTGCGAGAGCAGTTCGGAGTCGGCTCCCTGGACGGATTCGGGTGCCGCGGGCTGACCCTCGGCATCGAGGCGGCCGGGGCGGCGGTGCGGTATCTCCGAGAGACCCAGCCCAGCGCCGGTCTCGGCCATTTGCACCGCCTCCGGGTCCGCCACTCCGACCGTGAGATGCACCTGGACAGTGCAACCATCCGCAATCTGGAATTGACCAGGACGTTGGCCGACGACCGGACCGGTCAGAAGGACGCCACCCTCCTGTCGGTCCTGGATCGGACCGTCACCGTGATGGCGAGCCGCTTGCTGCGAGAGTGGATCCTCCGGCCCCTTGTGACGCTCGACCCCATCCGGGCCCGTCTCGAAGCGGTGGGGGAGTTCGTGCAGCATCTCCAGGCCCGGGCCGGCCTCCGCACGGCGCTCAGAACGGTCCAGGATATCGCGCGGCTCAGCAGCAGGATCTCGTTAGGGGCCGCGAACCCTCGGGAGTTGCTGGCAGTCAAGCAGTCGGTCGCGGCGCTTCCGGAAATCCGGACGCTGCTCGCATCCTTCCGCTCCTCGCTCCTCCAGGACCTGGCCCGATCCTGGGATGATCTGACCGATGTGCACGCCTTGGTCGAACGCACGATCCTGGCGGATGCTCCGATCTCCACCCGCGAGGGTGGCATCATCCGGGACGGCTTCAACACCCAGTTGGATGAGTTGCGGAAAGCCTGCCGGGACGGGAAAGGGTGGATCGCCCGACTGGAGGCCGAGGAACGGGAACGGACCGGCATCGAGTCGCTGAAAGTGCGATACAATCAGGTCTTCGGCTATTACATCGAGGTGACCAAGCCGAACCTCTCGCGTGTGCCCGCCCATTACAGTCGGAAGCAGACTCTCGTCAATGCGGAGCGGTTCACGACCGCCGAGTTGAAAGAGCTCGAAGACCGGGTGACCGGCGCCGAGCAGAAGCTCCACGCGCTGGAACAGGAACTCTTCGAGCAGGTCCGCGCCCAACTCGCTCGAGAAACGGCCCGGCTCCAGGCGATGGGGACCACCATCGCCGTGCTGGATGTGCTGGCCTCGCTGGCGGAAACGGCCGCCGTCAACCGTTACGTCCGTCCCGAGTTGGATGACGGGGGGACGATCCGAATCAGCCAAGGCCGGCACCCGGTGGTGGAGCGGCTGGACCTGGCAGGCGGGTTCATTCCCAACGATGTCCTCCTGGACCTCGAGTCCAACCGGTTGTTGTTCATCACCGGCCCGAACATGGCCGGAAAGAGCACGTATCTCAGGCAGGTCGCGTTGATCGTGCTGATGGCGCAGATGGGGAGTTTCGTGCCGGCGCGGGAGGTCCGCATCGGTCTCGTGGACCGCGTGTTCACGCGCGTGGGAGCCTCCGACAACCTCGCGGGCGGCCAGAGCACGTTCATGGTCGAAATGACCGAGACCGCGCAGATCCTCAACTGCGCGACCAGCCGCAGCCTCATCCTATTGGACGAAATCGGGCGCGGGACCAGCACCTACGACGGGCTGAGCATCGCCTGGGCGGTGGCGGAGTATATCCAGGACCGGAGGCACCTTGGCGCGCGCACCCTGTTCGCCACGCATTATCACGAGATGACCGAACTGGCCGGGCTCCGGGAGGGGATCAGAAACTTCACGGTCTCGGTCCGGGAGCGCAACGACGAAGTGCTGTTTCTCAGAAAGATCGTGGCGGGGGGCACGGACCGGAGTTACGGCATTCACGTGGCCCGGCTCGCCGGCCTGCCCGCTCCGGTGATCAGCCGCGCGCGCGAAGTCCTGGCCCAGTTAGAACGTCCCTCGGCTCATGTGGCGGAGAATTCCCTTCTCAGCCCTCAGCCCTCAGCCCTCGGGACGTCCTCGTGTGACCCCTCACTGCCGCAGCCGCACCCGATCATCGAGGAGGTGCGGCAGATGGACCTCTTCTCGATGACGCCGCTCGAAGCGCTCAACCGGCTGGCTGACCTGCAGCGTCGGCTCCAGAGTCCGATCGAGGAGGACTCGAAGACATAAAAAAAGGCGGCGTGCCGACTGGCGCGCCGCCTCTGACCGCAAGGAAACCGCTCAGCTTTCAGTGACCACCGATCGTGTCTTCGTTCGCGCTCCACGGCGTGACGCCCGAGATCAAGGTTTTCCCGCCCGGGATCATCACGTCGTATTGCATGGACACCGTATCTCTCCCCTTCGGGGAGGTATTCAGCTGTCTCTTAGCCTCGTAGCAGGCTTTCTCGGTCTCATCCTTGCCTTGACAGGCTGCCTCTTTCAAGGTCCGGATGCCCCGATACTTGCCCGGCTCTCCCGCGATCTCCGGCAGCTTTTTTACCGCCGAGATCACCCGGCGGTTTTGCTCCACCTCCTGGGCCACGAACTCGATCAAGGTGGTCGCCGACGCGGGCGGCACTTCCTTTGCCGCCGCCGGGCCGGCGTGCGCGCGGGCCATCGACTTCAACTGCTCCCAGATCTCCTTGCTCGCGGCGTAGAACTTGAGGTTTTTCCCCGGATGAATCTTCTGCCAGAAGTAGCCGCTCTCGGCGTTTCCGCCGTACACGGCGATGTTGAGCCAGACCGCTTCATCATATGGATCCAGGATGATCACCCGGCCTTGAAGCGTGGTCGGCTTGCTCATATCGCCCCACTCGAACCGTTCCTGGAAAGCTTCGATGGCCAGCGCGGTCGAGGTGAACCCCACGACCAGGGCCACGGCGGCGGCGAACGCCCACCCTTTTCCATGAAGTCTCATAATTACTCCCTCCTTCAGCAGCCGTTTGAAGTAAGAATCGGAAAAAATCGGCGCGACTGATGCCTGCGCTTAGTCTCCTTTCAGGACCTTGAACCCGGTGATCGTGCGACCGTCCAGGGTGACCTCCATGGCCACGAGATCCTGAGACGCTTTGATGATCTGGTCCATGAGCGCCTTGTCTTTCACATACAGCCGGACGGTCTGCGCGGCATGGTACCAGCCGGCATAGGGGTTATTCTTCTCAGTCCCGCCCGTGAAGCCCCTTGAGCAGCATACGAACAGCGGATCCGGAGGCCGCACGTCCAGATCGGACGAGGCCCGTCCGCTCGGGGTCCCAGAGGCCGGCTCACCGGTGTTCCAGTATTGAATACCGAACAGCAGTTCGCGCTCCGGATTGTCCGCCCACTGCGCCCATACTCGACCTTTCAAGGTCTTGACAGCCTCGCCCTTCATGAGCGGGGCGCCACCGGCCGGTGCATCGGCTGCCGCTACAAACCCGGCCGTCAGAAACCCACCAATAAACAAGACTGCCACCGCAGCTATGATGACGCCCTTAATCATCCCTCGCACCTCCTTCATAAGAATCAAGAAGATCAAGACCTGCGTGTCCGTGTCCCCTCAAAAAAAGAAGATGGCTAACGGGCTGCGCGACTGGTTTCTTTCGCTGCACCTGTGTTCCGGTGGGAAGTGAGTGCCCAATCCTACTCAATCACCTTTGGGCTTGTCAAGAAAATATTTGGCCCTCCCTTGGGCCACAGCAAGGAGAGAAAGACCTTGCGTAACAATGGGTTCGAGGCGTTCTGGAGGCCGGAGCGAGTCAGTCCAGCACTCCACGGAGGGCGCGGGGTGAGACCGGACCAAGCACCGTGACTGCCAGACGACTGAGGTCGAACAGCTCGCGGCAGAGTTGGAGGATCTGGTCCTCTGACACCCGATCGATCTCGGCCATCATCTCCTCGAGCGACGTGTACCGCCCCTGCTGCAGTTCGTCCTTCGCAAGCTTGCTCATCCGGCTATGTGTGCCCTCCAAACTCAGCATCAAACCGCCCTTCATCTGGTTCCGTGCCCGTTCCAATTCCTGGCGGTCCACCCCGGCCGTGCGGAGTCGTCGGATCACCCGGCAGATCAGCTCTAACACCCGGGGCGCTTCCCGTGGACGGGTGGCCGCGTACACCGTCAACGTTCCACCGTCGGAGTAGGAGGAAAGGTAGGAGTAAATGGAGTACGCCAGCCCCCGCTTTTCCCGGATTTCCTGAAACAGTCGGGAGCTGACGTTCCCACCGAGCAGGGCGTTCAGGGTGTGGGCGGCGTATCGGTCTTTGTGCCCGAGCGAGACCCCTTTCAGACCCAGGCAGAGGTGAGCTTGCTCGAGAGGCTTCCGCCGCACCAGCACCCCTCCGTTCACCGCGGGCGGCCACCGGCTCAACCCGGGCGGGTCGCCGCGTTGGAACGAGCCGAAGGAGGTCTTCAGCACCGGAAGCAACTCCTTCGGGTTGAAGTTGCCCGCGACGGCCACAACGGTCTGGAGCGGATGGTAGTGCGCGAGGACGTAGCGCAGGAGTTGTTCTCTCCCGAAGGCCTGCACGGTCTCCCGGTCCCCCAGGATGGGACGACCGAGCGGGTGTCGCTTCAGCGTCTGCTTCGCGTGCAGCTCGTGGACCAGGTCCTCGGGATCGTCCTGGACCGTGCGGATTTCCTCCAGCACGACCTGCTTCTCCTTGGCCACCTCCCTGCTCCCGAAGCGGGAGTGATGAAACAGGTCGGACAGCAAGGCCAGCGCCGGCCTCAGGTGTTGATCGAGCACCTTGACGTAGAAGGTCGTCGTCTCGCGGGTCGTAAAGGCGTTCATCTCCCCGCCCAGGGCGTCAATCTCCCGCGAAATCTGGGCGGCCGACCGGGTCCGCGTTCCCTTGAAGAACATATGTTCAAGGAAGTGCGACAGACCGGCTTCTCCGGCGCCCTCATCCCGGGACCCGACGTTCACCCAGATGCCGACGGTCACCGACTTCAGCGTCGGCATCCGCTCGACGACCACCCGCACGCCATTGTCCAGCACGAGCTTCTGATACATGATCGCCATCACCCGCCAGGCGGGTGCCCGGTCGCCGGTTCCTTCGGCGCGGACGCCGAAGGCGGCGCCATGGCCTCCTTGCGGCTGAGACGGATCTTGCCCTGCTTGTCGATCTCCAGCACTTTGACCATCACCTGGTCGCCTTCCTTGACTTCGTCCGAGACTGACTTCACGCGATGGTGCGCGAGCTGCGAGATGTGCACGAGCCCGTCCGTGCCCGGCAGGATCTCCACGAAGGCGCCGAAGTCCATGATCTTTCGCACGGTGCCCAGATAAATCCTGCCGACCTCGACTTCTTCCGTGAGCCGGTTGATCATCTCGATGGCTTTCTTGGCGGACGCCTCGTCCACCGCGGCGATGGAGATGTCTCCGGTGTCTTCCACGTTGATTTTCACGCCGCACTCCGCGATGATGCTGCGGATCATCTTGCCGCCAGGCCCGATGACATCGCGGATCCTGTCCTGCTTGATCTTCAACGTGAAGATGCGCGGCGCGAAGGGCGACAGGTTCGGCCTCGCCCCCGGCAGGGCTTCCGCCATGCGTTCCAGGATATAGAGGCGGCCCTTCCGGGCCTGGTCCAAGGCCTGCCGCATCAGCTTCGGCGTGATGCCGGCGATCTTGATGTCCATCTGCAACGCCGTGACGCCGTGCTTGGTTCCGGTCACCTTGAAATCCATGTCGCCGAGATGGTCCTCCAGGCCCAGGATATCGGACAGCACCATGACACGCTCGCCTTCCTTGATCAGTCCCATGGCGATTCCGGCCACGGGCTCCTTGATCGGCACCCCGGCGTCCATCAGCGCCAGCGCTCCGCCGCAGACCGTCGCCATGGAGGAGGAGCCGTTCGACTCCAGGATGTCCGACACCAGCCGCAGCGTGTACGGAAAGGTTTCCTTACTGGGAATGACCGGCCGCAGCGCGCGTTCCGCTAGCGCCCCGTGCCCCACTTCGCGCCGGCCGGGGGAGCGGAGCGGTCTCGCCTCGCCGACGCTGAAGGGAGGGAAGTTGTAATGCAGCATGAAGGTCCGGTAGTACTCCCCCTCCAACGCGTCGATGCGCTGCTCATCCTCCGTCGTGCCGAGCGTCACGACCGCCAGACTCTGCGTTTCCCCCCGCGTGAAGAGCGCGGAGCCGTGGGTGCGCGGGAGCACGCCCACCTCGCAGGTGACGGTGCGGATATCGGTCGGCCCGCGGCCGTCCGCACGTACGCCTCGCTCCAGGATCATCTTCCGGACCTCGGTGTATTCCAGCGAGTGAAACACCAGCTTGATATGGCGGCTGCGGTCGGGATCGTCCGTCTTCAGCTTCTCGATCGCTTCGTCCAGAATCTGGGCCAGCCGTTCCTGGCGGGCCGTCTTGTTGGGAATGAGGATCGCGTCCCGGATCGGACCGGCCACCAGTTGGCGCACCGCGTCGCTTAAGGCGGGGGCGATCGCCTCGGCCACCACCGTCCGCTTGGGCCGCCCGGCGAGCGCCTGCAGCTCCAGAATTTTCCCCACGATCTTCTTGATCTCGGCATGGGCGACCTCAATGGCGTCGATCATGACCGACTCGGGCAGCTCGTTCCCGCCTCCCTCCACCATCATGACGGCGTCGCCCGTGCCGGCCACCACCAAATGCAGATCATTGGCCTCAAGAGTCGCGAGGTCTGGATTGACCACGAACTGCCCATTCACGCGGCCGATTCTGACTCCAGCCACCGGCCCCCCGAACGGAATGTCCGACAGCGTCAGTGCGGCCGAGGCGGCCGTGATGCCCACCACATCCGACGACCCGGTCTGATCCGCCGAGAGGACCGAGGCAATCACCTGGGTCTCGTAGTAATAGCCCTGCGGGAAAAGCGGGCGCATGGGACGATCGATCAATCGGCTGGTCAGGACCTCTTTCTCGGAAGGCCGGCCCTCCCGCTTGAAGTATCCGCCGGGAATCTTGCCGGCCGCGTAGGCCTTCTCCTGGTAATCCACGGTGAGCGGAAGAAAATCTATCCCTGGCCTGACTGTCTGGGAGGCTACCGCGGTGGCCAGCACGACGGTGTCCCCGTACGTGGCCAGGACCGCTCCGTCCGCCTGCTTGGCCACTCGCCCGGTTTCCAGCCGGAGGCGCCGGCCAGCCAGGTCCATTTCAATCGCGTGCACCATCTTCTCCGTTCTCCTCTTCGCTCTGCCGCACAGACCTCCAGAGAAAGTAAAAAGTAAAAAGGCAAAAGGGAAAGGCCGCGCGCCCCCCACTTTTAACTTTTCACTTTTTACTTTTGCCCTGTACTCACCTGTGTCAGCAGCCCCGTCCCGGCTCCCGCGCTTCGGATTTCGACAAAGTCGCCTCGGCTGAGCTCGCCCGTCGAAAACCTCCGGGTCGAGCGATCACAGGCAGCCGAGTCGCGCGAGGGCGCTCGCGGGTGGTTGATTATTTCCGGATCCCCAGCCTCTCCAAGACGGCCCGATACCGGCCATCATCGATCCGACGCAGGTAATCGAGCAGTTGCCGGCGTCGGCCGACCAACTGCAGCAAGCCTCTCCTGGAATGATGATCCTTTCGATGCAGCTTGAAATGCTCCGTCAGGTACGAGATGCGACTGGTGAGAATCGCGATCTGCACTTCGGGAGAGCCGGTATCCGTCCCGTGCCGTCTGTATTGCTGAACCACCTCGGTCTTGGCTTCTTTCACCAACGCCATCGTCCTTCCTCCATCCATTGAAAAGGCTGAGGTTGAGGTTAAGGTTGAGGGAATTCTCCGCAGCCCTTGTTTCTCCCTTACCTGAACCTAAACCTCAACCTTAACCTGCCCCCTAACTTGCTGCTACGCGTCCGCCAACACTTTCACGATCGACACCATGCGTTCAGCAGCACTCACCGACGCCCCCGCCCCCTGGTCAACGCCCTCTGCCCCAACCTTCCCGAGCGCCAGGAGGCGCCCGCTGGGATCTTTCAGCCGAACCGTCTGCCCGGCGGCAACCCCGGACATCCCGGCCCTTGCGTCCCACGTCACAGCCCGGCTCGAAACCGGCGCGCCGTGCAGGACCCGACCCGAGGCCGCTTCATCCACGACCAGGGCCGGCAACGCAGCGAGCGCCTCGTCGAGAGGGATCACATCGTCGGCCAACCGCCCGAGCAGGAGCCGCGAGCCGATGTCCTCCATCGTGAGCGCCCGCTCGATGGTCAGCGGCCCGACCCGCCTCCGCTCCAACGCCAGCAGGTGCCCCCCCACGCCCAGCGCTTCCCCGATATCGGCGCAGAGCGTTCTGACGTAGGTGCCCTTGGAGCACACCACGCGCAGGGAGACGTCGCGGCCGTCGATGCCGAGCACCTCGATGTCGTGGATCGTCACCTCCCGCGGTCCCCGCTCGACGGTTCGCCCCGCCCGCGCCACTTTGTAGAGCGGAACTCCTCCCACCTTCACCGCCGAATACATCGGCGGCACCTGCGTGAGCCGTCCACGGAACCGCTCGATGACGGTCCGGATCGCGCCTTGGGTCAGACCATCCGTAGGGCACCGCGACAAGACCGCCCCGGTGGCGTCCTGCGTGTCGGTCGTTTCCCCCAGGCGCAACACCGCCCGATACTCCTTGTCCCAGTCCACGAGGTACTCGGCGATTCGCGTCCCCCGCCCGATCAGCACCGGCAGGACGCCGGTGGCCGCCGGATCGAGCGTGCCGGCGTGCCCGACTCTGGGACCCCGAAGGAGGTTCCGCAGCTTGGCCACCACATCGTGCGACGTCCACCCGACCGCCTTCTTGACGTTGAGGAGGCCGTCTCCGACGACCGGCCTTGTGGCGACCTTCACGTCCGATGTGCTGGTCATACCCGTTGATCCGGCTGAGGGCTCATGGAGAAGCGTCCGGGTTTGATCGGCCCTGCGCCTCAGCCTGCACTTGCTCCAGGAGCGACCGAATACGGTCTCCTTGAGGGCCGCTCAAATCTTTCTGAAAGATCAGCTCGGGGGTGTACCGCAAGTGCAGCCGTCGCCCCAGCTCCGCGCGGATGAAGCCGCTCGCCTTTGCGAGCCCCTCAAAGGCATCCGCCTCAGCTTGGCCGTCTTGCAAGGTCGTGACATAGACCCGCGCCAGCCGGAGATCGTTGGTCAGCTCCACGTCCGTGACCGTCACATCGCTCACCCGCGGATCCTTCGTCTTGTGCATGATGATCTCGGCGACCTCCATGCGGATCTGGTCGGCTACTCGCATCGCCCGTTTGGACGTCGCCTTCGTCATGACCGCGCACCGTCTTACCCATTGAGTCTGTTGAATCCGTTCTGTCCGTTTAGTCCGTTCACGGACGAAACTGACCAAACGGACCAAACGAATCTCACACTTTTACAGCAACTCGATGCGGAACTGCACCACTTCGATCGTCGGGACGGACCGGATCAGATTGACGGCCTGGTCCAACACCTGGTTCACGTGCACGCCCTCGTTCGCCACACACGCGATCCCGAGGACCGCCTTCTGCCAGAGCTCGAGATCGCCGACCTCTGCGACCGACACATTGAACTTGTCGCGCAGACGGTCCTTGAGGCTCAAGAGGACCTGTCGCTTCGCCTTCAGGGAATGGCCGTCCGGGATGTATAGTTCAACCGTGCAGAGCCCGATAATCATGCCGGCGGCAAAAGGGGCAGGCCGAGGTTGAGGTTCAGGGTGAGGCTCGGAGTCGCCGCCCAGATCTGAGGACCTGCTCCGTAGCCCTGGCCTCAACCTTGTTAGAGCTTCGCCGCCACCTTGTCGAACGCGTAGACCTCGAGGACATCACCCATCTTCAGGTCGCTGAAGTTCTCAACGCCGATTCCGCATTCGTATCCCTGCTGAACTTCCCGCACGTCGTCCTTGAACCGGCGGAGCGAGCTGAGCTTGCCTTCGTAGACGGTCACCCGGTCCCGGACCACGCGCACGCCGGCGCTGGCCCTGGAGATGGTCCCGTCGATCACATAGCAGCCTGCGATGGTGCCGACCTTCGCGACCGTGAAGATCTGGCGCACCTCCGCGCGGCCCAGCACGCGCTCCTTCAGCGTCGGCTCCAGCAAGCCCTCCATGGCGGCTTTGATGTCGGCGAGCGCATCATAAATGATGGTGTAGAGCCGGATGTCGATCCCTTCATGCTCGGCCAGCGCCGCGGCCTTCGGCTCCGGCCGAATATTGAAGCCGATGATGATGGCTTGTGAGGCCGAGGCCAAGAGGACGTCGGTTTCCGTGATGCCGCCGACCCCGCTGTGAATGACCCGGACTTTGACTGTTCCGGTGGAGAGCTTCTCGACTGCCTCCGAGAGCGCCCCAGCCGATCCTTGCACATCCGACTTGATCAACAGCGCGAGTTCCTTGACTGCTCCCTCCTTGATGCGCGCATAGAGGTCGTCCAGCGTCACCCGGGCGGACCCCGCCGCGAGTTCCGCACTGCGCTGCTTGCGCAGGCGATCGTCTGCGATTTCTCGAGCCACCCGCTCATCCTTGACCACGATGAACAGATCCCCCGCCGCAGGCACACCGGGCAGGCCGATCACTTCCACCGGCATCGAGGGGCCTGCTTCAGAGACCTTCTGCCCCGTGTCTGTATTGAGGCCCCGCACCCGGCCGCTGAAGGTTCCCACGACGAACGCATCGCCCGCCCGCAGCGTGCCGCTTTGCACGAGCACGGTTGCGACCGGGCCGCGGCCGCGGTCCAGCTTGGCCTCCACGACGGCCCCCTTGGCCGGACGGCGGGAGTCCGACTTGAGCTCCAGCACTTCGGACTGGAGCAGGATCATCTCCAGCAACGACTCGAGGCCCACCTTCTGTTTGGCCGACACCTCCACAATGATGGTCTGGCCTCCCCAGGCCTCCGGGATGAGATTCCGCTCCGCCAGCGCGTGCTTCACCCGATCGGGATTTGCTCCTGCCTTGTCGATCTTGTTGATGGCGACGATGATGGGCACGTTCGCCGCGGTCGCATGGTCGATCGCTTCCACGGTTTGCGGCATGACCCCGTCGTCGGCGGCCACGACCAGCACGACGATGTCGGTGATCTTCGCGCCTCTCGCCCGCATGGCGGTGAATGCCTCGTGGCCCGGTGTGTCCAGGAAGGTAATTCGTTTGTCATGGACCCGCACGGTGTACGCCCCGATGTGCTGGGTGATGCCGCCCGCTTCCTGTTCGGTGACCTTGGTTTGCCTGATCGCATCCAGCAGCGAGGTCTTCCCGTGGTCGACGTGCCCCATAATCGTGACGACCGGAGGCCGTGATTCCAGCCGCTCCGCCTCGGTCCACTCGGCGGCTTGTTCCAGCAGATCCTCTCCCTGTTTTTCCGTTAAGACCTCGGCCTTCAGCCCGAGCCCGTCCGCGATCAGCAGGGCGACGTCCAAATCCATGGCCTGATTCAAGGTGAGCATCTGGCCCATCTCCAGCAGTTTCTTGACGGTGTCCGCGGGCCGCTGGCCGACCAGCTCCGCGAACTCCTTTACCGTCAGTCCGGAGCTGAGCTTGATCACTTTCTTGCGAGGCTTGGTGATTTCGGCCACGGCGGACGGCTGCACGTGGCGGGACCGCTCGTCGCGCCGATGCACGGGAATCGCCCGCAGGTCCTGCCAGCGCGCCATATCCTCCCGAAACTTGATCTCCTCCTCGTCACGCGTTCGGCCGGGCCGCTTGGGTCGTTTGGCTTTGTCCCGAAGCTCCGCCGTCTCTCCCAACGACGGCTCGAGCACGCCCTTTTTCTTGTCGAGGCGGCGCTCTTCTGTCTCCGCCGCCGGGCCCGGAGCCGCTTGCGGGGCGCCCACAGGCGGCGCGGAGGCCACCGCGGGACCCGCCTCGCGTACTGCCCCTGCGCGATCGGTCCGTGGCTGAGCCGGGAGTACCCCGCTCGCCGGAGCCTCTGGAAGAGGAGCGGCCCCTATCGTGGCCGGCGCCCCCGGGAGAGCCGGAGCCAGGCCACCTGCCGGGAACGGCGCGCCAGGCGGTCCAAGCGTGTCGAGGGCCGGGCCGCCAACCTGAGCCGGCTCGGCTCCCAATTCTTCGTCGGCCTTCTTTCGTTTGAACAGGATCCGCCGTTTATCCACTTTCGGCGGTTCTTCGATGACGACCGGAGGCGATTTCTGGGTAGGCCCTTTGGCAGGCTCACGGGGTGGAGCCGCTCGCTTGCGCGGCGCTGATTCCTGCTTGACCACTTCTCGTTTGAGAGCTTCCGGTTTGGCTTGCTGCAGCTTGGCCTCAGACTCCGCTTCGTCGCGCTTGGTGCCCGCCTTGGGCGCCGGCTTGGTCTTGGGCGTCAGCTTCTGCAAGACCTTCTGGACCGCTGCGTCGTCCAGCGCGCTACTGTGCGATGACACCGCGATGCCCAGTCGCTTCAGCTCGGGGATCAAATCCCGATTCTCCATCCCGAGCTTCTTGGCCAGCTCGTGCACTCTCATGCCAGTTGCTGCAGCGTCGGTTCAGCCCGCCGTGTACGAGTCTCATTGCGGCTCGGGCTGTGCCGGCTGCGCCTCCGTTTCCTGCTCCCCCAGGCTGCTCACTGCCTCACGCTGCGCCCGTGCAGCCTCCTCCTCCCGCTGGGCCTCCGCCTCCTCGGCCAGGGCCGCCTTGATCTCCTTGTCCCGCTCGGCTTTCTCTTTCTCGTATTCCGTCGCGCTGATAATGTCGATCTTCCAGCCGGTCAATCTGGCGGCAAGACGCACGTTCTGGCCGTTTTTTCCGATGGCCAGGGAAAGCTGCGAGTCGGCCACCACCACGAGCGCCGATTTCTTTTGCTCGTCGATGCCGACTTTCTCGATCGACGCCGGGTTCAAGGCCTCGGCGATGAACACCCGCGGATCAGTCGTCCAGGCGATGATATCGATCTTTTCTCCGCGCAGTTCCCTCACGACCGCCTGCACGCGCGAGCCCTTGATGCCCACGCAGGCCCCGACCGGATCGACGGCCTTGTCCCGCGACGCGACTGCGATCTTGGTCCGATCCCCGGGCTCCCGGACGATGCCTTTGATTTCCACGATCTTTTCGGAGACCTCAGGGACCTCCAGCTCGAAGAGCTTGGCCACGAAGTGGGGGTGCGTCCGCGAGAGGACCACCTGCACGTCCTTGGGGGTCCGCCGCACTTCGAGCAAATACGCCTTGATCCGGTCTCCTCGCCGATAGGTTTCGCGGGGGATCTGTTCCTGCGCCGGCAGCACCGCTTCGGTCTTTCCAAGATCCACCAGGTAATTGCGGCGCTCTTGCCCGAGGATGATGCCGTTGATCAGATCGCCCTGGCGGGTGGCGTACTCGCGCTGGACCGCTTCCCATTCAGCCTCTCTCACTTTTTGACAAATCACCTGCTTGGCTGTCTGGGCCGCGATGCGCCCCAGTTCGTCCATCTCGATCACGGTGCCGATCTCGTCACCCACCTCCGCTTCGCTATCCACGCGGCGCGCTTCAAGGATCGAAATCTCGGACTTGGGATTCGTGACGGTGTCCACGATCGTCTTGAGCGAGACCACCGAGATCTCGCCTGTCTTCTGGTCGATCTGGACCTGAATGTTCTCGCTTTGCCCAAAGCGCTTCTTGGCCGCGGTCTGGAGCGCCGCTTCCACCGCCCCGATCACCTTGGCCTTATCGATGCCCTTCTCGCGTCCGATCTGGTCGATCACCGCGATCAGTTCCCGGCTCATAAGTCACATGCTCCACTCATGCAAGCGCTCTCGATCGTCCCATCATCACCGCGATGAGAATTCCACCTCGAGCCGCGCGTCTGCGACCGCCTCCCACTCCACCTCAAGGGTCGTTCCCAAGTCCGGCCCCGTGAAGGCCAACGTCACACCGGACTCCTTGACTTCGATCACCCGTCCCACCACTCGCCATTGTCCATCGTGCGGGCGCCGAAGCTTGACCGAGACGAGCTTGCCGACCGACCGCTGGAAATCCTCACGCCGCCTCAGCGGCCGATCAAGGCCGGGCGAGGACACCTCCAACGTGTAGGCGTGCGGAATCGGATCCTCCACATCAAGCGCATGGCCGAGCGACAGGTGAACCTGTTCGCAATCGCCGAGGCCCACTCCGCCCGGCTTGTCCACGAACACCCTGACCACCGTTCGCGCCCCGTGGCCGGCACACTGCACCTCCACCAATTCGAGGGCGAGCGCGCGAATGATCGGAGCTGCGATGGCTCGCACGCGTTCGGCGAGCGGCCGGGCATCCCGGGCCTGCGCGACTCCGGTCGATTCTGGACTGCTCAGGTCCGCCATCGGACTTCAATCCAAACAAAAAAGTGGGCCTGAGCCCACTTCCAGACGGCCAAGACTACCATGTTGGACAGGACAACGCAAGGGGGCTCAGGGCGCGACGGCTAGCTGGTGATGAGCGGCGAGCCGACGGGGTCCCGCTAGCCCAGAGAGCCCTGGAAGTATGTGTACAGCCGCGCGGTGAGCGCCCCCGGTTTCCCGGTCCCCACCGGCGCCCCATCGAGACGGACCACCGGCAGAATTTCCACCGTGGTGCCGGTGAGAAAAACCTCGTCCGCTCCGCGCAGCTCATCC
>JBOHOM010000047.1:0-5008 GCA_050731075.1 Nitrospiraceae bacterium | reverse complement strand
GGGTACGGTCGCTCCACCCAGAGGCACTCGACGGGGAGGGGCGCGGGGACCCGTTGCCCCTGAAAATGCAACGGGTGGTGGGCCCCCTCCCGCTATAAAATGTGGCGATCGCGATGCGCAGCGGGTGGTCGCTCTACAAGTATGAGGGGCAGTGGTACAGACAGGAGTTCGTTGAGGCGATTCTATCCGACAACAAGCTGGGGATCGACATCGCGGCCGAAGACGGCGATACCGTCACGGTGACGGCGGTTTCCACAGACGGGGTTACATACAAGGGGGATTATCGCTATCGGGAGGGGAGTTACTCGAACGGCGAAGTGTCGCTTGAGCGATACAAGGGGCCCTCGGGAGACATCCTGGCCGGGGAATGGAGGGAGGCCGGGGGACCGAAAGGCGACTGGATTATCAAGGTGACCGCGGCGGAAGGATGACGCGAGGCCGCGGAGGCATCCGGGCAGCGGGTGTTTCCGTACATGAACATAGCGGGGACATTCAAACCAGGGAGGGGATCATGAAAAAGCTAGCAGGGATGGCGATGTTGGGGGCCTGCGCGCTGCTCATCGGAATCAATGGGTGGGCCCAGATGGGCTCGGCCGCACCGGCGCTGCAGACGGCGGCCGGGTCCAAAGCGGAATCGCACAATAAGGAAGGCATCGAGCACTATAACCAAGGCCACTGGGACATCGCCAAGAAGCACTTCACGGAGGCGGCCAAGGCGGATCCCAAGTCGGCCGAGGCCCATTACAACCTGGCGTTGACCCTGGATAAGATGGGAGACCACAAGGGCGCCACGGAGCACTTCAAGACGGCCTTCGATCTGGGGAAGAGCAACGCCGACATTCAGAACTCCGGAATTCTCAAAGCCCACCTCAAGATGAAGTAGGCGGCCCTCGACCAACCGCCGGTTCGCACCTCCACGAAGGGGTGCTGCATTTTCCCACGGCCCTGAATAATCAGGGCTAACCCTTGACTTGCCTCATGCGTCGGGATATTTTTCATCCCATGCTGACGAGGCCGAGGAGCAGGATCTCACTTCGGAGCCCGTCAGGCGCAATGAATAAAGTGCTCCCTCAAGACGTGGCCGGGCAACCGACCCGGCCCCTGAGGTGAGGAGACAGCAGGGAGGTGCACGATGCCAGTGGGATATAGGCGGATGATGGTTGCCCGTATCGGCGCGGCGCTTGGCTTTGTCTGCGGGACGCTCGGCCTCCTGGCGGGCCTGATGGACCGTACCTGGAAACTGTGGTCCACTGGGTGGTTTTTAGGCGGGTCCGTGGTCACGCTGGTCGCGCTGTTCCTGCTCCTAGACGGTGCGATCGCGTCCCAGAAGGCGAAGCACTGATTCGCCTCTCCGGGCTCACGGACCCTCTCCAGCAGAGCAAGACTGGTCTTGTCCTGACGGACGTCGCGTGGCTGAGATTGAAGGAAAGCCGGAGCGATCGAGGTCAGCGGCAGGGATTGCGGCGCCCGGCAGGACGTGAGCGCGGGCCCGACGGGTGGCACGCGCCGTCGCCGGAGCGATGGCGTGTAGGCGACTGAAGTCCAGAAGGGGCGCTACTCGTTCGGACTCTGCGTGAGGTGGGGGGCTTCGACCTGTCTGAGCTTATCGAGGGCCGCGGAGATCTCTTGACGGGATGTCGACAGGCCCTCCAGTTCTAAACGATGCCTCAGAATGACCTCGTCCACCGTGGCCTTCAGTCGCTCCCCGAGCTGGTCCCGCTCTAGGGCCGTTCGCGCGAGCAGGTCCCGATTCCTCGCTAACTCCTGCTGCAGCCCCTCGCAGACTGCGTGGAGCTCTTGTGTCTCCTGCAAGGCTGCTTCCAACTGCTTCATACGAGCAGCCAGGTCCGCGTCGATGATCGCTCGTTCCGCTTCGCTCTGTTGCCAACGCTCCTGCAGTCTCTGCAGAGACTGGGCCCACACCCGGAGCTCGCCGGGCCCCAGGGCCGGCCTCTCCGGGAAGGCTTGCTCGCTTTGTAACGCCTTGACCGCAAGTTTCAGCCAATCCATGAAGAGAGTGATCTCGCGCAACTGCGTGCTGACCGACGAGGGGGGATTTTCCTCTTCCGAGAGCGGCTTCGCCATGCGGGCCGGTTCCTTGAGCGGGTCCAGCCCCCGTACCGTGGTCAGTCGGTGGAATTCCAGCAGCACCGCGACGCAGTGGCGGCAGAAGGGACGCTCCGGTGACGTACAAGAGCAGCGTGTGAACAGGCTATCGTGGTCTAAATAAATTCTTTGTTGATACCGCCCGGAATCCCCCTCGACTTCGGAGGCGAGACCCAGCTCATCGAATTCAAGGATCTTGACGCGATGGTGGGAGAGATACTGCAGCCCCAATTTAAACGTCGGGGCCGTGACCGCCGATTGAAGCGTGTAGGGGTAGATCTGATCGATCCGCTGAGCGGTGCAGGGAATTTTATTGTACATGTAGACCACGCTCGCGCCAGGTGGGCACTCCGTAAAGCAAACAGCTAGCTTTGTCAAGACAAAAATTTGAGGTCAACGAATAAACGAATACGTGCGTCCTCCAGTGCCGCGGAACAAGCGGACACAACCCCCTACTTGTTGAATCTCACCACGATCGCGCCCATCAGGTCGCCCTGCTTGAAATCCTTCTTAGGACTGTCGGGGTGGGCATTGTGGCAGTCCGCGCAGGATTGGACGATCGCAAAGTCCGCGGCCAAGCCCTTGAACTGGTTCCCATCCGCAAACGTGAGCACCTTCTGCTCCGGATTGGCCAGCATCTTTTTCAGCGCGTCGGTTTCGGCCTGGGTCTTCGGCAGGTTCGACTTGTAGATCGGAGTCAGCCCGATCAAGCCCAGCTCAAAGTCTTTGAGTTCGGCGCCCGCCGCCTTCACGAACTGAGCCGGCAACATGAGCGCATGGTCGTCCTTCGCCCAGTTCTCCTTAGGCTTCATGCCCGCCTTCTTGGCTTGCTCGATAATGCCCTTGACGTAGACCGTCCGAAACGCCTTGACCGTCGCGAGAATGTACTTGGCTGTCTGGTCTTGAGTCATGTCCGCGGCAAATACGAGCGGCACGGCGATGCCCAGTGCCAGCAGCATCGTCATGACGCTTGACTGCACTCCCACCTTGCGTCTCATCTCGGCCTCCCTGGTGTGAGGTGATAGATCGGGGCTGTCACGGGCTCCTTGCTACGCCTCTTTGTACTCGATTGTCAAGGTGCCATCTCACGGTGAGGCCTGGAGAGCCCTACCGATCGACGGGTGCAGAGTGACGACCCTGGTGTGCATGGGAAGGGAGTGGTCGCCCGGCCGGCAAAGCCGGCGCCGAATGCGAAGGGATTACGAGGAGCTCAACAGCGATGGTAGGCCAGTGAGGAAATGATCCCGGCCTCAGTTGCCTGAAAGACCATGCGGCAGGTGCTTCGAAGATCACCATATTTCAGGCTATAGACGCCAGGTTCCTGCGTGTACACGATCGTGCTGGTACCAATGAGCATCCCCGGTCCGCTGAGAGGGAGCTCCAGCGAGGGAGGTCCCCAGGCCCGGACCAGCTCGTTTCGGTGATGACCGACCCAACTCTCCGCCCTGTAGATGTAGCTCCCGCATCCGGCCAGGAGGACGGTGCTGAGGCAAAGGCTGACAACCAGAGTGCGCATGGTGTATGACCCTTTACCGGGATGCCCGGCAGGACGTGACCCTGCCAGCGAGCAGCGTTCCTTAATGGCCTGAATTGTAGCACATCTTTGCCACAGGTCACGCCCAAAGCACGAATCTGAGCGAGCTGCCCCCTTGGAATCGAGGATGGGATCGAGGGCTTAAAGGGAGCTTATGAAACGCTCAGGCGGGCGCTATAGGCTGGCGATCACGTGGGGAGGGAAGAGGAGGAGCGACAACTCAGCACTGAGGACTCAGCACTGAGGACTCAGCACTCATTACTCAGCACTCAGGCCTCAGGACCCAGCACTCGGAACTCGTAACTTATCTTGAGCCTTAATCCGCTCCAGGTATTCCAAGAAAAACGCGAGAAAGATCCCGACAAACAAGGCCAACACGCCCGCGATCATCATGTTCAGGCGAATGCTGGGCTTGCTCTTCTTCTCGGCCGGAATAGCCGGGTCGAGCACCTGCACGGTCGGCGTATCGCGAGCCTCTTGGATCTTGGCTTGCTCATATTGGGACGTTAACAGAGTGTAGAGCGTCTCTTGCACCTTCAGCTCCCGCATGAGACGGCCAAAGTCCAACGCCAAGCCGGGGACCGTGATCATGGCCGGATGGAGCCGATCCCCGGGCAGCATGCCTTTCCCGCCCCTGCCGGATTCTAAGAGAATCAGTTGCTTTTTCAGCTCTTCGATTCCGGACCGGACCCGTGACAGTTCGGGGTTGTCCGTCGAGAGGTAGCTGCTCATCACCTGAAGCTGGACCTCTTGAGCCATGATCTGTCCTTGGATCATGGCGGCCGCTTCGATCATTGCTTTCGATTGGGCCTCCACTGCGACGGTCTTGTTGTGCGTCTGGAATTCCTTGAGGTCCTCCTCGGCCTTGACGAGATCCACCCTCGTCTCTGCCAGCCGTTTCTCAATAAAGGCCCGGTTCTGACCCGCTTTGCTCACGGTCAACGTACGGTTCAGACGATCCAGGTTCGACACATAGTAATTCGCGATGTCGGCGGCTCGTTGAGGATCTTTCTCCTCCACCGTGATTTTGATCACTTTCTCCTTGGAGATACTAATCTTCGTGTTTCCTTCCAGTGCCTTTCGCGCATCCTGCATGGTTTTGGCTTCGAATAATTCCTTCAGGTTGAACCGCTTAATCACCTCATCCGCCATGATCCGTGACTTCAGCATCGCGACAAAGAGGTCGGTGGGCGTTGCTGGCGCGCCTGGCATGGAGATGCCAAGACTCTGGGCCGCCCCGCCGGCTCCCGAGGCCGCGAGCAAGGCCCCCAACCCGCCCCCCTCCTTGGATTCCAGGGACGGGAGCAGCGTCGCGGTGGACTCGTAGATCTTGGGGAGCAGGAGGCTGACCACCATGGCGGTCAGCAC
>JBOHOM010000046.1:0-7656 GCA_050731075.1 Nitrospiraceae bacterium | reverse complement strand
TCAACATGTTCGCGCTTGAGACCATGCACAGAAGCACAAAGGTGGTGAGGGCGAGAAGAGCATGAAACCTGGCGTAGCCGCGTTCCTGCTGCATGTAGCGCATGGAATAGAGATAGATGATGGTGCTGACCCCGCTGATCAGGACCATCATGAGAGCACTCAGACGATCAATGTAGAAGCCCAACGAGAGGACGGATAGGCCCGCCGAGCCCGGTTCGTAGAAACGGACGCTGATCGGACCGTTCAACGTGACCAGAACCAGCGTCGCGACGGCACCTGCAAAGGCCGCGACGACGGCTGGCACGGCGATCCTGACACTCCGTTCACGCAGCACGCTGCCAGCGACTCCGATCACGATTGCGGCTAGCAGAGGAAGTAGCGGGACGAGGATCACGTAGGACATGGCTCACCTTACACTCTTCGCAACGCAGGAGACATCGCCTGCGATCGCGGCAACGTGGGCCACCTTCGAACGGAGGCTGCGGCGCCTGGCCACCGTGATGGGGAAGTCAGCCCTAAGCTGTCCGTCGGCGAACGACATCGGAAGTCCGTGGTGATGGCATAAAAAAAGCCAGCCTCCTCCCCAACATTCCCATCGGGGCGCTCGGCTGGCCCGTACTGTGACTGGCCTCTCACACCGAAGAGCCAATTACCCTACATGCCATCGTGATCAGGATTTCCGGTGATGGGTCCACCTGTCTGTACTAAACAAGGACATGGGGCCCCATCGTTTGCAATTCTTTGAGGAGGTGTCATACCATAAGCGCGCGATAGTTCACAACCTGCCATTAGGCCCAAACCGGGTAGGTCTTCTGGGTATCTCCATGGGAAATACAGGGCCTGTGAAATACGGGCGGACCAACGGCGAAGTGGAGAGTGCAATTCGCAACGCTGTCATCAAGTTCGAGCAGGAATTCATGGGCCGGGGGCCCGAGGACGTACGGGCCTTTATTATCAAAGACATCGTACTGGTCCGCCTGAAAGGCGTTCTGACGCCGGCCGAACGGCAACTGGCCAAGACCGCGGAGGGAATCGAGATGGTTCGGCGGTTGCGGCAGACCCTGATCGCGCAGGGGCGGGAGAAGCTTGGTCAGCAGGTAGACGAGATCACCGGCGCCAAGACAACTGGTCTCTTTACCGATATCGATACCCAGATCGGGGAACGCATCATTGTGTTCACCCTGGATCAGGATCTCGAATCGGTCTTTCAATAGCGCAGCCATTGCAGAAGCCGCCGTCAGATTACAAGAGCGCGTTTTTGGCTCGTTTTTTGCCAGGCGATCGAAGACATTAAGCCGGAGGGCAGCCGTGGAGAAACTCGTTGAAGGGTTCAAAAAGTTTCAGTCCGAAGTCTTTCGTGCCAAGCGTGAGCTGTTCAGGAGACTGTCACAGAAGCAAGAACCACGCGCCCTGTTCATCACCTGCTCAGATTCACGGATTGACCCAACCCTGTTGACACAAACCGAGCCAGGTGAGCTCTTCATCCTGCGCAACGCGGGGAACATTGTCCCTTCCTATGGGGGAATGCTTGGAGGCAGCACCGCCACGATCGAATATGGTGTCTCGGTGCTCGGCGTGAAGCACGTGATCGTCTGCGGCCATACCGATTGCGGGGTCATGAAAGCGCTCCTGCATCCGGAAACAGTGGAAGAGCTGCCGGCGGTGAAGAACTGGATGGTCCAGGCCGAATCAACGCGGCGCATTGTGCGAGAGAACTACGCCGATCTCAAAGGGGATGAGCTGTTGGTCGCCACCATCCAGGAAAATGTGCGCGTTCAGCTCAGCCACCTCAGGACCCATCCAGGGGTCGCTGCGCGATTGAGACGCGGCTCGCTGACTATCCATGGCTGGGTCTACTCCATTTCCACCGGTGACATCTGGGCCTACGACGACGACAAAGGCGAGTTCGTTTCCTTGATCGCCAGACCCACGTAAAGTCCGGGTGATGCCGGAACGGCCCGCTGGGCGCTGGAGCGCTGCCCTGGCCAGCACTCATCGGACCGGAGGGAAATCTGTTTTACTTCGGGCGGCTGGCGCGGTGGCGTTCAGCGGCCCGCTGCACAGTCCCCGCCTCAAGCCGATCCAGTCACTGTGGCTGGAAAGCCCCCGATCGCCGGAGTCCCCTCAGAACAGCGGGTAATGGCTCGCGGTCGCCATGAAAAAGAGCATCGGGAAGGACAGATAGAAGTTAGTCCGTGACGCCAGAAACGCGATCCGCGCATGTTTCGCCATTTCCGGAGGCGGCGACGTTTTGCTCGCGGCGGCCTCCGTGGTCATCCGGATCACGACTTTCTGATTCGGCCAGATCAGGAGCCACACGTTCAGGAACATGATGATCCCGAGCCCTCCCCCGATGGCGATGGAGACTCCCCAGGAGGTCGACAACATCCCGTGCCCATGGCCGTGCATGAAATGCGACGAGATGATGATGAGCCCGGACAGGACGGTCACCAGCGCCGCGTACCGGAACCACCAGAGCGCCCGCGGCACCAGTTTCTGCACGACGCCGCTCTTCGTGCCCGCATCGGTCTCTTTCATGAACGGCACCTGGACGATATTGAAGTAATAGAGGAGCCCGATCCAGGTCACGCCCGACACGAAGTGTATCCACCGCATCAGCAGTATGAGGAACTCGTCGGCTTGGAACTCCATGGTTGCTCCTGGGCTGAAGATTCGATGCGTCTCCGGGTACGAGCCACTCGCTGCTCGAACCGGGGCAGATTATCGGAACGGCCGCGCAGATTGTCAAGTTCACCCTCCCAGCATTCGGTCCACGGCGATGCAGAGTTCGCGGACCGCGTTGGCGGACCCCTGAAGCGCGGCCTGCTCCTCCGGGGTCAGCTCATACTCGATAATCTGCTCCACCCCGCCGCGCCCCAGCTTCACCGGCACCCCGACGAACAGGCCGGCAATGCCGTATTCGCCGTCGCATCGGGCCGCGCAGGGCAACACCTTCTTCTGATCCTTCAGGATCGCCTCGACCATCTCCACCGCCGCGGCGGACGGGGCGTAGAAGGCGCTGCCGGCCTTGAGCAGATTGACGATCTCCGCCCCGCCATCCCGCGTGCGTTTCACCAGCGCGTCCAGTTTCGCCTTCGGCAGGCACTCCGCAAGCGGCCGCCCAGCCACGGTGGTATGGCGGAGCAGCGGCACCATCGTGTCCCCGTGCCCACCGAGCACCATCGCCGCGATGTCCACCGCGGAGACGCCCAACTCGGCCGCGATGAAGGAACGAAAGCGCGCCGCATCCAGCACGCCCGCCATGCCGACAACCCGCTGCTTGGAAAACCCGCTGACCTTGTGCGCCACGTAGGTCATGGCATCCAGAGGGTTCGTCACCAGTACAAGGATCACATCGGGTGACCGCTTCGTCAGTTCCCGCACGACGCCGGAGACGATCTTCGCATTCGTCGCCAGCAGCTCGTCGCGGCTCATGCCGGGCTTGCGCGGCACGCCGGAGGTGATCACGGCCACGGCGGAGCCGGCCGTCTCGTCATAGCCGTTCGTGCCGATGATCCGGCCACTGTATCCGCAGATCGGCCCCGCCTGGGTCAGGTCCAGCGCCTTGCCCTGCGGAATCCCTTCAAGGACATCCACCAGGACCACGTCATAGCAGTTCTTTTCGGCCAGCCGCTGCGCGACCGTTCCGCCGACATTCCCCGCCCCCACCACCGTGATCTTCGGTCGCCCCATGCTCCCTCCGAAAGCAAGGCTGAGGTTGAGGGTAAGGTTGAGCGCTGATTCCGAACCTCAGCCTTAACCTTAGCCTCAACCTATCTCAGTGCCCTTCGTGCGCCGTCCACCCTCCCACCTTGAAGTTGATCGTGCAGATGAAATTCTCCCCGTCGTAGAAATTGACCTTGATTTTCTTTTTGCCATAGGTCTTGGCCAGGAACTCCTCCGGGCGATCCACCAATTCCTGATACTGTCCCGCCTGGTAGGTGCCTAACTCCACGAAGCTCACGATCATCCCGGTCTTGACCTCCTCGAGGATCTTGACCCAACAGAGCGGAAAAATCTCCCAGAACTTCTCCTTGATCGCGTCGGGCGTCGGCTCGGGACGCTCTTCCCCCGGCTTGACGTTCCGGTTCGCAAATTTCGCCTGCCGCCGCACGTACGGATACTGATGGCCCGTGAACAGCTTGTACAGCCACGGAGGAACAGTCTTTTCTTCCGATTGGTCGGTCATCATTGCTGCCTTCATGTGCCGCAGGCTATAGGCGATGGGCTATAGGCTTTAGGGAAGATTTCCTCGCCTGGCTCTTGCGCCTATTGCCAATGGCCTATAGCCTATTGCCAGCGGCTCACGTGGTGAGCCGATGGTACACCCGCGGCAGCCGTTCGGGCAGCGCCTCCGCGCGATCGATGATCAGAAACCGAACATCCCCGTACATGCGCCGGAGATAGTCGTCGGCGCCTCGGTCCACGGTGATGCAGAACGGGTCAATGCCGCACAGCCGCGCCTCTCGCAACGCCATCTTGGTATCTTCCAGCGAGTACTCGTCCGCGTACCCATCGTCCAGCGGCTTGCCGTCGCTGATCAGGATCAGCAGCCTGACGCGGGCGCTCCTGGACAGCAGCTTGTGAACGGCGTGTCGGATCGCCGCGCCGTCCCGGTTTTGGTGGAGCGGGGCCACGGCGCCGATGCGATGCGCGGCACGCCTGGCGGTCGGCTCGTCAAACTCCTTCAAGACAAGAAAGTCCACCTGGTTCCGCCCCTGTCCGGAATAGCCATAGACCGCATACTGATCGCCGATGGCCTCCAGGGCTTCACACAGGAGCAGCAACCCCTCTTTTTCGACGTCGATCACTCGTCGTCTATCAAAACCGGTTGAGGACTCGATCTGCCGGGTGGTGGACCCGCTCAGGTCCACGAGAAACGCCACCGCCACCGCTCGTTCCCGCTTCTCCCGCCGGACGTAGATCCGGTCGGACGGTTCCGCCCCGGCCCGCCGGTCGGCCGCGAGACGGATCGCCGCGTCCAAGTCCAGATCCTCCCCGTCCGTCTGTCCGGGCAGGCGGCGCAGGCCCTGGGGGCGGATGCTCTCAAAATACCGGCGGAGCAGCCTGACCGCCGGCCCATGCGCAGCCAGCGTCGCGTCGGCAAAGTCGCCGGTGCCTTCGACCGCCATCCGTTCGATCACCCTGCACCAACCGGACCGGTAGTCCTGAATCAGCCCGTCCCACTCGTCATAGCGGAAGGCCCGCTCCGTGGACGTGAAGCGTGCGGGGACTGGCTCCGCCGTCTCCGGCGGTGCCTGTCCCCGTGAGGCCACACCGTCGCCCGTCGGCTCGCCACTAGGACGTGAGGCGTGAGAATCACCCGCTGCACTTCTCGGAGCAACGGGCCCCCGGCGTGTGGGGACTGGCTCCGCCGTCTGCCCTGCGACGCGGCTCGGGGCCATCTGTTCCACACCGCCCTCGGCTTCACCGCCTCGGTCCCGGACCATGTCGGGATTCATAGTTCCCCGATAGGCCCAGTTCGTGACCGGCCGGTATTGTCCCGTGATCTCCTCGGAAGCCTTGGGGCCGCCTCCCTGATCCACTTCCGGTCCCGCCTCCCCCTGCGCGTCGGCCTCGCGTGTGGGGGCAGCCAGCATCTCATCCAGTGTGACATAGATACGATCCGCCAGCCGGACCGCGTCCTCGGCCGTTGCGCTGGGGGTCAGGAGGGTCTGACAGAGCGCCCAGACTCGACCCACGATCTCGGCGATCGTGCCCGGAATCCCGACCGTCCCTGGCTCGGCGGTGGAAAGGAGCAGCAAGCAGTCCACCACCATCTCGCGGACCGACATCCCGCGCAGCAGCGACCGGGTCCGGACCGCGTCCCGAGCCAGAGACGCCAGATCGCGCCGGAGTCCTGGGTAGTCGCGCTGAAGCCGATACTCCACCCTGGCATCTTCCAGGATCGTCCAGAGGTCAAGGATGAGAGCCGGCTGGGGGAACCGCGCGAAGAGGCCGCCCAGGGTCTCTACGGGCGACCCATCGTCTCGGCCATACCTCCGGGAGACTGCGTCGATCAAGTCCGCCAGCCGGCCGAGCGGGAGGCTGTAGGTGCCGAATTCCAGATGCCCCGCCTCGTGGGCCGTCATCACCGTGTAGAGCCGGATGTTCTCCTCACGCGTGGGATAGCGTCGAAGGATGGCCGGCAATGCGATCGTCCGCCCATCCGGGCTGACGGTGGCCCTGGCCGGTTCTGCACCAGAGTCGCCGGATCGCTCCGGTAAGGAGCGGACCATCACCTCGGTTCCACATAAGCCTTGCGCAAATAACTTGAGCGACCTGGCGAGTTGCCTGAGCGGCACCCCGCTCATGGCCTCCTCGACCGAGGCCAGGGCCTTGCGCGTTTCCAGCGCGAAATAGGCCCGCGCGCCTTCAGCACTGTATCCGAGCACGTCCATCCCGCTCTTGAACCAGGTCTCAAACTTGCCGTGGACGTCGCCCGTTGGTCCGATCAACTCGAGGATCTCCGGGCAGCGGCGGACAAATGCCAGCGCCGATTCCGCATCCCGTTCGGCGATCAAGACACCGTACTGCAAGACCCTGATCTGCCACTCCTCGGACGTGACCCGACGCAAGAGCGACGGGGAATCCGCCAGGAACGAGATGGCACGCTGCGGATCCCGGTCGGCGATCACCGACCCCAGATCCACGACCCGCTTGCGGACCGTCAACTGCGGGATCTCGCCCAGGATGGCCGGGCTGGTGCGGAAGAACTCGAGGGTGGCAAGATAGTCGGTCTTGCCCAAGCTATTCCGTGTGACCAGCTTCATCCCGAATCCGACCCAGGCCCGCACGTCTTCCAGCGGAATCACACGGGCCACGATCTGGCTCTCACGCAAGAACTCGATTCCCAACACGTAATCCCACCGTGCGAGCTCCGCTCCCACCCGGGCCCATCCCTCCAACTCCGTCGCGGGCAGCACCGCCAGCAACTCCGGCGCCTTCCTCAGGAAATCGAGCGCGATGTTCGGATGTTGGGGATCGTCCTCGGTGAGTTCCATCGCCAGTGCCAGGACCTGGCGGCGAGCTGGGACCGACTCGACCGACCCAAGGAATAGCGGGCTTTCTTTAAAATATTTCATGGCCGCGGCACCGGAGGACACGGCCAGCGCCACGCCGAGATCGAGCCAGGAGACTATCTCGGCCAACCCGCAGCGGCGGTGCAGCTCCGGCAAGGCTTCGATCGCCCCTTGCGCGGCCTTCGGGGACGCCTCCTGCAACTCGTCGAGCAGCTCAAGGACTGCCGGGGCGGTTCCGAGACGGACCAATTCCCCCGCCAGGCCGGTTGACGTGGCTCCGCCCAAGGCGCCCGCCAAGCGCGCGATCAATTTTTCTTCCTCTGTCATCAGTCTCCAGAACTCGGGGCTAGAGGCGATAGGCCGTAGAGAAGGCAATGGGCCAGAGGCTATAGGCTATGGGAAGAACGAGCTTGCCTGTAGCCCATTGCCCATCGCCGCTAGCCTCTCGCCTATTGCCTCTTCTACGAATCCGTGAATTGTAAAGGAGGCGTGGGCTCTTGTAAACTAGTGCCGTTCCAACTTTTCTCGCCAAAGGTGGCGACGGAGCGTCTCCTACGCTTTCATCGACACCGAAGTCGTGCCCTAGTCGGGTAGAGTTGGAACGGCACTAGCGACGCAGGCACAGGGCACGAGG
>JBOHOM010000045.1:0-7279 GCA_050731075.1 Nitrospiraceae bacterium | reverse complement strand
CTGCTCGAAGATGATGTCGGTGAGCCGCATCTCCTTGGTCTGGCGGCTGATCGAGATGTCCAGATTGTGCTGAAGCGCGCGCAGCACCGCGTCAGCCAGGGAAATCGCTTCCCGCCGGTCAGCTTGTAGCTGCTGCGGTATCTCCGCGCTCCGCGTGTTTGCCAGCGGCAGCAGGACGGATAGGCCAAGAACCCCCATGATCAACGACACCCGGCGATATATGTGAGTGCTTGCACGCATCGCGCTCCCCCTTGCTCTCTGGGCCAGTGTGGATGCATAATGTTATCACTGACTCCGGTTCGGTGTCACCGTTTATCTCCTGAGGTGTCACATGATCAGGCGAGTCTTCCTTGTCTCGGTGGCTCTGGTGGCTCTGCATTCCCCGGCCTGGGCCCAAGCCGTGTCCGGCGTCCGGGGCATCAACGGCGGAGTCGGAGCCCTGCATGGCCTCACCGGCCCGACGGGCAGTTTCTACACCGATGGTCAAGGCACCCAGGGATACCTGTATAGTGCCGGGACTTTTGAATCGTTCAACTTCCGGGTCCCCAACGGGCCTGCCTGGAGCGGGAGCATGATGACGCTCGGCCCGCGCTCGACCGTGGGCCTGGTCGCCGGTGCAAACCAGTCCTTCTTCTCTGCCGGCACGGGAACTGTGCAACTGTTCTCATCGCCCACGGTTATTCCATCCCCCCCTCGGGAACTCCCGCCTCTTCCGGAGATCGGATCGTCCATCCTGGATGAGATCCCGTAACGATCACAGGCTAGAGGCGAGAGGCAATAGGCAATAGGCGAGAGTCAAACCTCAGAGGGAGAAGGCTATGAGGCACAGTCTTCAGCCTCTAGCCCATTGCCTCTTGCCTCTAGCCTTCTTCACGGGCCGTTCGCCAGCTGCCAGGTCAAGGACAGCACGTACCGGGCCACTGCCTGAAGAATCTCTGACTGGACTGTCTCCGCGGTATCAGTGGGCTGGTGGAAGTGGGGGTGGGCGCCGGCGCTGACGACCACGATCGTAGGCACCCCCGCTTCCTTGAACGGGACATGGTCGCCCCCGGGAAAGAAGCCGAAGAGATCCAGCCTATCCGCCAGGCCGGCGACCTGACCGGCGCCGGTTGCCGTTTCCTTGGGCAGCCCGGCAATCCCCACCGTGAGCCGCCCGTTCCCGACGCCGGCATGGTCCACGTTGATCATCGCGATGGTCTGGGCGAGGGGCCGCGCCGGGCGGCTCACGTACAGCCTGGACCCGAGCAGGTTCTGCTCTTCGCCGCTGAAAGAGGCGAACAGAATCGAGCGCCTGGGCGTCAGTCCGGAGTGGATCAGTGCCCTCGCCACCTCGAGCAAGACCGCGGTCCCGGACGCGTTGTCGTCGGCCCCCGGGAACAGCAGGCCGGCCTGTCGCCCAAAATGATCGCGGTGCGCCCCGACCAGTACCGTCTCGTTCCGATCTGACGGCGCGGGAGAATCGGCGCCCTTGATCACGCCCAGAATGTTGACCAATGTCCCGGGCGCCTGCTTGCTGTCCCAGGCGAGGTGAGCGTGCATGCCTGTGCTGGCGGATTGTGGTGTCAGGGTACGATTCACGGTCTCTTGGACCTCACGCAGCGAGCGTGGCCGCGCCGAGAGGATCTTCTCAGCTAGCGCCGGGCTGATCCAACAGCCGGGCAGGGTGTGCTCTCCGTCTCCATGGCCGTAGTAGGCCATCGGCCCTGTGCTGAGGCCTCGGCGTGATTCATACGCGCTCAGGATCGGGCCGGTCAGCGTCAGGAAGGCGATGGCGCCTTTCTCACGCGCCACCCGGACCTTCTCGGCCTGCGAGACCGGCGCGGGGTATCCTTCCGGTTTCCCCCTGAAGAACAGCACAACGCGCTTCTGCACATCCACCCCCGCGTACTCATCGAACCCCCTCGTGGGGTCCGAGATTCCGTATCCCACGAACACCACTGGCGCGGTCACATTGACGGAGGGGGAGTCCAGGATCGGCAGGTAGTCTTCGCCAAGGCGACCCGAGATCGCGGAGGAGTCGGAAGACAATTCTAACTGCGTGATGCCTCCGATCTGAGTGGCCGTCACGGCGGTGGCCGTCGCCCAGGGATGAGAGAGGGGCTGGAGAACCTCTGTTCCCCCCGGCTGCAGACCCAGCGACTGAAAGCGCTCCGCGACAAGGAGACCAGATCGGAGGTCGTCCGTTGTGCCGGTCTGTCGCCCATTGAGGTCGGCACTGCTCAGATGAGCCACGTCCGCCAGCATCCGGGTCCCCGACACGCCTGCGAGCGCCTTGGCCAGCTTGTCGTGGACAGGCTTGTCCCCGGACAGGCCGGCCAGGACCACGCGTGGATCGGTGAGGACGAGGAGCCACCAGAATAGCGCGATGAGCTGTTGGCCCATTGACGTGAGAGGATGCATGCCGGGCCGCGACTATAGCATATCCTCCGATTGCCCGTTGCGTCGGCTCG
Organism: Nitrospiraceae bacterium; assembly: GCA_050731075.1. GTDB lineage: Bacteria > Nitrospirota > Nitrospiria > Nitrospirales > Nitrospiraceae > 40CM-3-62-11. The sequence continues at coordinate 4,829 of JBOHOM010000045.1, read as the reverse complement.
AACCAGCGGGGTATGATGTCGAACCAAGACGGAGCGCATGATCATGAGAGAGGAAGATCTCTTTTCAAGCCAGTACGTGGACTTCTTGAAGAATCGAGACACGCAGAAGGGCTATCACTTCCAACAGGCCCCCTCCGGCAGCGCTGAGCCGCCGACGGTCACGTTCTTGCAGAAGCTTCGCTGGTGGTCCTGGGATCGCTGGAAACGTTTGAAAAAGATCCGGGCAGAACGGGACCGCCAACTCCAGAACATTATCCGGCTCAAGCGATCGTCTCACCCATGAACATTCCCGTGGCGGCAGCCGCGCCATGCTGTGGTCACACTCGGGCATGACTCGGTCAGATGGACAGGAGTGGGCCATTCACGCCGGCAGGGCTCGAGCAGAACAGCCGGCCAGGGGGGAAATCTTCGGAACGAGCGAAGGGCGCCACCGCCGGTCTAGTGGCGCTCGAACACCGTCACGCGGTCCTTGCCGTGCAGCTTGGCGGAATAGAGGGCGGTGTCGGCTTGCTGGATCAGAGCTTCCGGACTGTCGGCGTCTTCCGGAAAGCAGGCGACCCCCAAGCTGCCGGTGACCTTCAGCCACCTGTCCGCCTGCTGGACGGGCAGGTCGAGTTTTCGAAATTCTGCGCAGATCCGTTCCGCGATGACGGCGGCGCCCGGCTTTCCGGTTTGGGGGAGGATGATGGCGAACTCTTCGCCGCCGTACCGGCACGCGACGTCAATCGTCCGGATTGTTTGACGAATGATGCGCGCGGTGATCCGGAGAGCCTCGTCCCCTGCCGGATGCCCGTATCTGTCGTTGATCGCCTTGAAGTCGTCGAGGTCCACCATCACCAACGACAGCGGCGACTCGTGCCGTTTCGCGCGCTGCACCTCCTCGAGCAACCGTTCTTCAAAATACCGGCGGTTCGCGAGCTGGGTCAGCGGATCCATCGTGGAGATCCGCTTGAGCTCCTCGGATTTTCGGTAGTAGGTGCCCCGTTCAATCACCACTGAGGCATACGTCGCAACGGCCGAGAGACGCTCCAAATCCTCGACTGAGAACACCTCGCCGCCGATCTTGTCCGAGATGTTGAGCACCCCGATCGTGCGGTGATTCAGCTTCAGCGGAAGACTGATGAAGGATTTGGTCCGGTACCGGGGTCGTTGTTTTTGAGAGACCCGCTCGTCCGTCTCCAGATCGGACACGAGTAAGGATGCTCCGGTGGCCAGCACCTTGCCGGAGATCCCCTGGTGGGGGGCCACTCGAACCGTTTCCAGCAGCTTCACGTTGAGTCCCTTCACGGCCTTGACGGCCAGATTCCCTTCCTGTTCGTCGAGGAGCATGAGCGAGCCTTTTTCCGCATCCACCAGCGAGACCAGCCTCTCCAGAATCATGTCGAAAAGCTGGTCGGTATCGAGGGTCGAGCCAAGCTCCTGGGCGATACGACTCATGGCCGAATCCCGTTTGGCCGCCTCTTGCAGTCGATGCTGGAGCAGGCGGTTGTGCAACACCAAGCTGGTTTGAGCGCAGAACGCTTCCAGGATCTGGACATCATCCGGCTTCAGGGTGGAATCCAGAATCAGGATCAACCCTTCGACGCGGGCCTCCTGGGTGACCAACGGGAATACGTCCACCGAATGCACCGTCGCGGGCAACCCCATCTTGAGGATTTCCCGAGATTCCTCGGTCCGAAGGTGTCGGCGTTCAGTCAGGACCTGGTTCAGAAGGCCTTCTCTGGCGTTCGCGCGATAGCCGCGCAGCAGTTCCTTCTGATACCCGAACGCCTGGCTGAGTCTGACGGCCTCATTCGTCCCATTCACGTCCAGGAACCCCACCGTGTTGACGTCGAACAGGACGCCGATCGAGTTGAGGACGGTGGAGCAGAAGATCTCGTGATCGGGTTCCTGCTGGAGGTCTGCGACCAGGCTGAAGAGCGTCAGCAACGAAGAGAGTTTCGATCCGATCGAGGTGCGCGTATGCCGGCTTTCGAGCAACGAGCGGACCGCCTGTTCCACGTACCGGGCGGCGGCCAGAACCCGCGCGTTGTCGACCGGCGGTTGGTCCTTGGCCAGCGCGACGAAGGCCTCCTCAGAGAGGGTGGTCCGATCGGTGAGCCGATCCGTTGGGATCCGCTCCTCTTCGGCGATGAAGCGTTTGCCTCCCTGGAGAATGAACGTGACCTTGCCGCCCACCAGGATGGGGACGGTGAACACATGGAGGTTGGCCTCGCACTTGAGAAAGGCCGGCTTTGCGGTTTCCACGGCCATCGCCAGGGCTTTGCCGCAATGGGCCTGACAATGCCGGTCGCCCACGTCGCTGCGCTGAACGGCGGCGCAGATGGGGTTGTCCTGGCTGGGGGCGCACACGAGGGCGCGCTGGGGGTCGAAGCTGAGCAGTGACAGGCCGGACAGCGACGCGAATCCTTCCTGCGTCGCCTTCCAGGCGGCCAGCGTTTCCTGATCCATGGGCACTCGCCTTAGACACGGTGGAGGTCAAAGAAGATGCGCGATGATACCTTCCCGATTCAGCGGGGTCAAGCCGCAAAAACACGTACTAGATCAACGGGTTCTAACGAGACCGGCGTCAAACAGGGGAGACGATCACGGTTCCCTGGCGTCGGTCTTTCGGCCGGGCTGGTTATGTTAAGATGACCGCCGGAAGAAACCATGAAGTCGTTCAGATTGGAATCCGAGTTCTCGCCTCGGGGGGATCAGGCCCCGGCGATCGAAAAGCTCACCGCCGGGGTGCGCGCGGGGACCAAGCACCAGGTCTTGCTGGGGGTGACCGGGTCGGGCAAGACGTTTACGATGGCCAACCTGGTCGCCCGCGTTCACAAGCCGACGCTGGTGTTGGTCCACAACAAGACGCTGGCCGGACAGCTCTACCAGGAATTCAGACAGTTTTTCCCTCACAACGCCGTCGAGTACTTCGTGAGTTATTACGATTACTACCAGCCGGAGGCGTATCTGCCCCAGACCGACACCTATATCGCCAAAGATGCGTCCATCAATGACGCCATCGATCAGATGCGGCACTCGGCGACCCGGTCGCTGTTCGAGCGGAACGACATTGTCATCGTCGCGTCGGTCTCCTGCATCTACGGCCTCGGCTCCCCCGAGGTCTATCACGGCATGCTGTTGTACCTGGAGGAGGGGATGGAGATCAGGCGGGAGCAGATCCTGTCGAAGCTCGTGGAGATCCAATACGCCCGCAACGACACCGACTTTCACCGGGGGACCTTCCGGGCGAGGGGTGACGTGATCGAGATCTTTCCGGCGTCATCCGACGCCGTCTCGGTGCGGATCGAGCTGTTCGGCGATACCGTGGATGCGATCCATGAGATCGATCCGCTGACCGGGAAGTCGCTGGCGCGATTGCCCAAGGCGCCGATCTACCCCAACACGCACTATCTCATCGCGCCGGACCGCTACGAGCGCGCCCTCAGCGGCATCGAGACCGAGCTGGAAGAGCGCCTGGCCTTTTTCAAGCAGCACAACCAACTGCTCGAGGCGCAGCGTCTTGAACAACGCACGCGATTCGACCTGGAGATGATCCGGGCGATGGGATACTGCCACGGGATCGAGAACTATTCCCGCCATCTCAGCGGACGGGCGCCGGGTGAACCACCGCCGACGCTCCTCGATTACTTTCCGAAAGACTATCTCCTCATTGTCGATGAATCCCACGCGACGATCCCGCAGGTCCAGGGGATGCACGAGGGCGACCGGTCCCGCAAGAAGAGCCTGGTGGAGTACGGCTTCCGCCTGCCCTCCGCGTACGATAACCGCCCCCTGACGTTCACGGAGTTCGAGCGGTGCATCAATCAAGTCGTCTATGTCTCGGCGACCCCGGGTCACTACGAGCTTCAACGGGCAGGTTCCTCGATTGTGGAGCAGGTCATCCGGCCCACCGGCCTGATGGATCCCGTGATGGAGGTCCGTCCGGCGCGCGGCCAGGTGGACGACCTGCTGGGGCAGGTGCGGGCTGAGGTCTCGCAGGGCCGCCGGGTGCTGGTCACGACGCTGACCAAGCGCATGGCGGAGGATCTGACCGAGTACTATCACGATCTCGGCGTGAAAGTCCGGTACCTGCATTCCGACATCAAGACCCTGGAGCGGGCCGAGATCGTCCGGGACCTCCGGCGGGGCGTCTTTGACGTGTTGGTCGGCATCAACCTCTTGCGGGAAGGATTGGACATCCCGGAGGTGAGCCTGGTCGCCATCCTGGACGCGGATAAGGAGGGGTATCTCAGATCCCACCGTTCCTTGATCCAGACAGCCGGCCGCGCGGCTCGCCACAGCGAGGGGCGGGTGATCCTGTACGGCGATCTGGTGACCGAGTCGATGCGGCTGGCGATCGAGGAAACGGCCCGCCGGCGCCGTCTCCAGGCGGACTTCAACGCGGCCCACGGAATTACCCCCGAAAGCGTCAAGAAGGGCATTCCGGAATTGGCCTATCGCGTGTCGGAGATGGACTACCACACAGTTGAGCTCGCGGCGGAAGCCGTACAACCCTACGAGAGCTCCGACGCGGTGGAGCAGACCATTCAGACATTAGAGGAGGAGATGAAAGCAGCGGCCAAATCGCTGGAGTTTGAGCGCGCGGCCGAACTACGGGATCGGATTCGCACGCTCAGGCTGAAAGAACTCGAAGTCCGCCGGTAGGGGTTAGACCTGCTTGTAAAGGTAGACGCCGAGGAATATCCCGAGGAACGTCAGGAGGTTCATCTTCAGGGTGAACCCGATGGTGATTTTGATCAGGATGAGGTTCACGTTCAGCGGCGGGCTGATGCCGGGGGTGAGCGCCGTCGAAAAAATGCTCTGAATCGCGCCTTCCGGGGCCA
>JBOHOM010000044.1:0-7710 GCA_050731075.1 Nitrospiraceae bacterium | reverse complement strand
TGAACTATCAGCGGTTACAAGCTCTCCGGATCCAGCAGGAGGACAATCCGCTCCGGCGGCATTCTTGATCTCGGAGCCGCAGTGTTTCGTTCGCCACGTTGCTTCATCGCAGTCCGCGGAATGGTGTAGGATGAGTGAGGAGGCAAGTGCGATGCCATCCAGACCATTTGCAATCTGTTGATCTGTTTAGGCGTCCATTGATCAGCCGACGACCGTGGTGGTTGGTTTCAACCAAGGGTCTGGTCAAATCCACCAGGGTTTACATGCGTGAGGCGGAAGGGGTTAGGCGTGCGGGGGCGAGGCTGGAAGGGACGGGCACGGAGCGGTTCGCCATAGCGTGACCCACTAAACGGGGTGGCCCGGCTGATCCCCTATTGCGCGCGTCATCACTGAGTCTCGTGAAACGGCCCAGAACAACGTCGCTTGTATCTCGTATCCCGTGAAGAATCTGACGAGATACGCTTCACGAATGACAAGATGCCATCGACGCTAAAAGAAGTGCGCGACGCACGAGCACGGGGACAATCCGGTCACCTCACGCCTGCCTTCTCACTTCAACTCCACGATCGTCACCCCATCGCCTCTTGTCCTCTTTTCAAACATCTTCGCCTCACTCACATGCCGATCGTGGTGTGGGGACTCTATTGACAACAACTTGCACCTACCGATGTGGTTGTAGCCGTCGTGATGCGGACAGAGCGACATTGCGTGTGAGCCACGCTGATGTGCCGGGTACCCGTTGCGATCCCACGTGCAACGGGTGATGAACAAGGAGCGAGGCCCGACCGTCCAGGCTCGTCGCATCGGGCCTGGACGGATCGGAGAACCCCCACACTGTGGGGGATGGGGGGAGCCGCAGCCGTTGTTCCGGTAGCTACAGCAGCGAGGCGAGCACGCACCGAGAGCGACGTCCCGCATCACGACGGCCCAACCAAGCGCACCTCACTTCAGCTCCACGATCGTCACCCCATCGCCTCCTTCAGGACGCTCCCCGGCCCGGAACGCCCCGACGTACGGCGAGTCTTTCAGATAGTCCCTCAGCGCTGCCTTTAACCTCCCGGTGCCGTGCCCGTGAATGATTCGCAACAAGGGAGCGCCCGCTAGTGCGGCCCGGTCGAGTGCCGCGACCGTCAGGTCGAGCGCTTCGTCGGCCGTCTTGCCGCGAAGGTCGAGCACGGTCGAGACCTCATGCTCCTCGGCAGCACCCAGCCGCTGCCAGGATTCCGATCTGACCCTCCCTTCCCTCGCCCCCGGCAACCCCTTCGCGCCACCGGGCTCAGCCTGACCGGCCAGGCCCGACACCAGCACCGACATCTCGGCCTCCCCCAGACGGACCCGGACCCGCTTCCTCCCCTGTGGGGGTTCCAGAAGCGTTCCGGTTGCGCCCAGGCTGACGATCTCGACCCGATCACCGACGTTGAGCTGATCGATGGGCACGGTCTCGGCCGGCGTGACGAGTCGTGACCGGACCCGCTCCTCGATTTCGGCCAGCCGTTGTTTCGCTTCCTTCGCCTTGATCAGTGTCCGCTCGCCTTTCAGGCCTTCGATAACCGCCTGCACCTGGGCACGGGCCTGCAGCAGTTCATCCGTCAGCTTCCTCTTGACGCTCTTCCGCTCCTCGCGTTCGGAGAGGCGCAATCTCTCGGCGAGCTCGCCGGCCTCCCGCGCCGAGCGTTCGGCCTCCAGTTTCAGCTCGGTGATGCGCGCGGTATCCTGATCCAGGCGGCGCTGCTTCTCCTGGAGGTCCCCGAGCATCTGCTCCAACGCCCGATCCTCACGGCGTAACCGTCCGAGCGCATCGTCCAGAATGGATTCATCCAGCCCCAGGCGGCCGGCGATATCGATCGCGGAGGACCCCCCCGGCACACCCATGATCAGGCGGTAGGTCGGCGCGAGCCTGCTGACGTCGAATTCGACGCTGGCGTTGAGAAAGCCCGGCGTCGTCTGGGCCAGCGCTTTGAGCGAATTGTAGTGGGTGGTGACCACCACCTTCATGCCCAGGCCGGAGAGCCGGAGGAGCAGCGCCTCGGCCAGCGCCGCCCCCTCGGTGGGATCGGTGGACGTCACCAACTCGTCCAACAGCACCAAGGCCCTCGTCGCCGCCCCGCCCTCGCGGGAGGCTTCCTGAGCGGTCGCATGCTCCAGCAGCCTGATCATCTGAGTCATGTGTGCGGAGAAGCTGGAGAGATCCTTGGCCAGATCCTGGGCATCCCCGATGTCCGCATAGATTTCCGGGAACAGGGCCATCTCCGAATCGGCGCCGCAGGGCGGCTGGAGCCCGGCTCGGACCATCAGGGCGAACAGCCCCACAATCTTCAGCGTCACGGTCTTTCCGCCCGTATTCGGGCCGGAGATGACGAGCACGCGCGCCGTCTCATCCAGCACGACATCGTTCGCCACGACCTGCTCCCTTGCGAGCGTCAAGAGCGGGTGGCGCGCCTGCCTGAGGGCGATGCGCCCGCGGCTATTCAACGAGACCGGCCCGCCCTTCACGAGACGGCTGAACGAAGCCTTGGCCGCAACGCAGTCCAGCCTGGCCAGCGCCTCCAGGCCGTTCAGGAAAACCGATGCATGCCCAGCCACCAGCGATGAGAGCTCCAACAGAATTCGTTTGACCTCCCGCTCCACCTCCAACTCGGCCACTTTGATGGAGTTGTTCAGCTCCACCAGCTCCCGGGGCTCCAGAAACACCGTCGCGCCGCTGGCCGACAGATCGTGAACGATGCCGGGGATCTTGAAGCGCATCTCGGCCTTGATCGGGACAACGTACCGGCCCTCTCGTTGGGCAAAGTACTTTTCCTGGAGCACCTCGGCATAGCGACGGGAGGCCATAATCACCTCCAGGTGGTCGCGCATCCGGTGCTTCAGATCCTGAGCCTGCCGCGTCAGCCGCCGCAGGTCGGGCGTCGCCGATTCCCGGATATTGCCCTCCGGGTCCACGCACCGGTCGATCGCCGCCTTGACGGGCTGCAACGTCCGCCATGCTACAAGCGGCGCGGCCACCGCCTGGAGAGCGGGCGTCTGCTGGCGGCGCCGCTCGAGAGACCGGCAGACCTCCGCAGCCAGCCCCAGCACGATCGAGAGGTCCCGCAACTCATGCGTCTCGAGCGGCGCGCCCTTGACGACACGGCCGAGCGCCTCCCTGACATCAGGGAACGACAGCGACGGAAACGGTTCGCCGCTCTCCGCCATCGCGACCATTTCGGCAGTCTCCTGCAACCGGGCGGTGGCCGCATCAAGCTCCGTCTCGAGGGGGAGGGCGCGGCACCGCTCAGCCCCCATCGGCGAGCGGGCCTGTCCGGCCAGGACCTCCAAGACACGGTCCCATTCCAGCGCGCTCGTCGCTTGTTGCAGGAGAACCTGATCACTCATCGGACAGTTGGTCCATGGGGCATGTTCTCTGCAGATCAGGGCACCCAGGCGGGAAACCTCCGGCCCATTGTACTCTTCCAAGCACGCGACGACAAAGCGGCTTGATTTTGGTCCTCATCCCGATCAGACTCTGCGCTCGGAATCCGCGAACCTCCAGGAGGGCGCGTGGGGCTGTCTGCAGCAGAGATCGAGGCGGTGGTCCGGGAGATCGCGCCGGCCCTGACCGGCGGGTGGGTGCAGAAAATCCACCAGCCGACGCCGCGCGCGATCACGCTCCAGGTCCGAGCCCCGGGACAGACGCTGCCGCTCTTCGTCTCGGCCGACTCCGACACCGCCCGCCTGCACTTCCTCACGCAGCGCCAACCCAACCCTGCCGCTCCACCCCCGTTCTGTCAATTCCTACGCGCCCACATCCAGGGTGCGCGCCTCGACGGGATCGAGCAGGTCCAAGGCGATCGAATCGTCCGTTTCCGGATGACGGCACGAGGGGGGACCTGCTCGCTCATTGCTCAACTGACCGGCAGGCGTGCGGATCTGCTGTTGTTGAATGCAGAGGACAAGGTCCTGGCGGCGCTCAACGCCCCTGGGGAACAGGTGGGAAAGCGGTATCAACCCCCGGCTCTACGCAGCCGGACCGATCTCGAGGTTGACTCCCAGTCTCTTTCGTCACCTGACGAAGACCTTCCGTTTCCGGTCTCTGCCGCCCTCGAGCGTCGGTACCAGGACCGCGAGGAGGAGACGGCGCGCGCCCGGATGCGGCAGTCACGGCTGACTGAGATCCGCAAGCGGATCAAGAAAGCAAGCCGCCGACTCGAGGCTCTTCAAACCGATCTGGACAAGGCGGCGCGGTTCCGTGACCATGCCCGCTACGGCGAGTTGCTGAAGACCAATCTGGGAAAGATTCACAAGGGACAGGAACAAGTCACCGTGATCGACTATTTCGACCCTTCCACCCCGGAGCTGGTCATCCCCTTGGATCCCTCAAAGAGCCCCAAGGGCAACCTGGACGACTACTTTAAGAAGTACCGGAAGCACCTGTCCGCGGAACGCGAGATCCGCCCTCGGCTGGAGGCCATGACGCGGGAGTTGACCGCCTTGCGAGCGGAACTCACCGCCGTCGAGCGCGGCGAAGGGACACCGGTGCGCCCGGAACAGGCCCCGTCACGAGGAATCCCTCCTCCTCCTCGCCATAAGCCCTCAGCTATCCCGCCTACGCGTGCTTCGGCGGGCCGCCATAGCCTTAGCGACGGCGGCAGCCAGCAGCGATCAGCAAGAGCTGGCCCTTTCCGCCGGTTTGAGTCGGTTGACGGGCTGCCGATCTACGTGGGCCGGAATGCACGAGAAAACGAAGCGCTGACTTTCAAAATGGCCAGAAGCGACGACCTGTGGCTCCATGCCCGCGGGACGCCCGGATCCCACGTGGTCGTGCGGTTGGAGAAGGGCGCGAACCCGCTGCCCGAAACGATCAAGGACGCCGCCACGCTGGCGCTGCAATACAGCGACCTGAAAAAGAGCGGCAAAGGTGAGGTGATCTACACGAAACGGAAATGGGTGCGCAAGGTCAAAGGCCAGTCCCCCGGGACCGTGACGGTCACGCAGGAGAAGACGATCTTCGTGCAACTGGATCGCGCCCGCCTGGACCGCCTCAAGGCTTCCTCCCAGTAAGCCACGATCGAGGCAGGCGCGCTGGACTCTACTTTCCCAGGACTTGGAGCGTAAATTGAGAGCTGCCGCCGGCGGTCAGAATATGGACCGGCACCAAGCCAGGTTTGAGCTCCGGAACCGTCGCTTCCGCCGTGCTGTCATTCACGTACTTAAATTCCTTGGGCTGGACAGACTTGAAGGTGACATCCTTGAAGCAGTCCCTGGTTCCAAAGTTGGTGCCCTTGATCACGATGCGCTGGCCGGGTTTCACCGGGTCCGGCGTGACCTTTATGATCTTGGGGTGGGCGCTGATGTCACACACCGGCGCTCGGGCAACCGCGCTGGGAGGAGTGGTTGTCGGTTTGACCGGAGAAGCTTTCTGGGTTTTGGTCTCGCCCGACTTCGCCCCAACCGCCCCACCGTAGATCAAAATTGCGATCAGACCGGCCAGGCTTAAGCAGAAAACCGTCCTCTTCAGGATCAGACCGTTGTGCATCGTAGCTCTCCTTTCTCCTTTAAAGGCGCTAGAGAACTGACCAGCGACCTTCCTGATCGGGCAGGCCGCCAGGGAGAGCCAGGCAGGTTTCATACCATTCCGCCCAAACCACCCAAACGGGCGGGGCCATCAAGGATGCCAATGAGTTAGACTGCCATGGGTGGGGTTGGGGAGAAATAGCGGCGGACAACAATTGCGGTTTTTGTTCGCGACTGTACAGATTTGGAACCCCCCCGGCATCCCCTACCAGACTTCCATGCTCCTGATTCATGGTCGGTCATAGAAGGCGAGCGATGCGGCACATCATCCGACGGAAAGCGTCTGTGTTGCTGCATCGAATTCACAAAACACTTTGCGCCTAGCCTCCCCTCTGCTACGATGCAAGGCAACGATCAGGAACAGCCATCCAAGCCCGGCAGGCCATGATGAGAAGTCTCTGGCAAGCCATCCCGGGCGTCTAAGTGACAGAAGGAGCGCACCGCTTATGACCCATCAGGGCACAGAGGCCTTGGACGAGTATCGAAGCCTTGCGAAACAGGCCGACAGCCTGCGGGCCAAGCTCGAAGCGGCGAAAGCCCGCATCCGCGGGCTGCTGGAGAGAGTGAGCGAGCTAGAGGGTGGGTCTCGAAAGGCGAAACGCAGGTACCAGCAGCTCCTGCCGAAGCACGTCGCGGGAAATATGGCTGAGGAGGTGGCGAAAGCAGCCAAACAGGATTTGGCCACCGCCGAAGGCGATCTTGCGGAGGCCAAGGGTGTCCTGCAGGCGTTGCAGACCGAACTGCCGAAGCTCAACGGCGAGATGCCCAGGGCTGCCGTCCTCGAAGCCGCCCGACGGGCTGCCTGGGAAGCCATCTGGCAGGATTTGCAGGCTCAGGTGCCCAAAGAGGTGCCGCAATTGGTGGCCAGGATCTACGTGGCACTCATGGCCGCACGGCCCGATGCCCCGTATTCGGCTGCGCTGGCTGCGCTCTGCCCCGACCCGCCACGCAAGCAGGATTGCCTCCGCATCGCCGAGCAACTCGCCAAGGAGTACGCCATCCCGCCTTAGCCAGCGATCCCTTTCAGTCGATTCGAAATCCCCCGAACTGTTGTCATCGTCCCCCCTTTCTCTCCCCCGAAGCTGCCAAGAGAGGCCCCGCGAACGGTCACGCGCCGGAGATCGGCCCCTTCGCAACGCTCGCGCGGAAGGCGGTGCCGGAGCTGGCTGCTATACTTGTCGTATGTAGCCGGTCCGACGCCGTGTGAGCGCCTCCACTCCGGGCCCTTTCGTGAGTACATCATGCACCAGCTCAGGCCCAGGTTATGGCGAGCCTCCTTCCCGGCCGTCCCTGCTGTTATCTTGACGGTCCTGCTGGTCCCAGTCTGGGCCGCCGCCAAGCCCGTCGCCGTTTCTTTCGCCGAGGGGGCCGCACACGGCTACCTCGGCGTGCAGGACGGAAGTGGCGAGAGCATCGGGCACGGTGAGTTGCTCCAGACCGTCCGCGGAAACTTGGTCGAGAGCCGGCTGGTGTTCCGCTTCAAGGATGGCTCGCTCTTCGACGAGAAGACCACGTTCTCGCAGCGGCGTGTCTTCACCCTCCAGAAGTACCGGCTGATCCAGCGTGGACCGTCCTTTCCGAAAGAACTCGACATCAGGATGGACCGCAAGAGCGGCCGGTATCGGGTCCGCTCCCGCGCGGGTCCAGACCAGCCGGAAGTGGTCACGGCCGGCCGACTGAAGATGCCGTCGGATGCCTACAACGGACTGATCGGGACGCTGCTCAGGAATCTGCCATCGGGCAAGAGCGCAACAGTCAGGATCGTGGCGTTCACCCCAGAGCCCAGGCTGATCGCCCTTGATCTCCAGCCGGAAGCCAAGGAACCGGTCAAAGTCGGCGATCTCCTGAAGGCCGCCACCCGGTGGGTCCTCAAGCCGCGGATTCACGGCGTGGTCCATTTCTTCGGCAAGGTTCTGGGCCAGCTCCCGGACGAGTTCCGCTACCGCTACTGGATCATCCACGACGGGATTCCGGCGTTCGCCCGCTTCGAGGGGCCCCTTCACCTGATGGGTCCCGTGTGGCGGGTTGAGGTGCTCAGTCCGCGCCTGGCCGGCTCCCCGACCGACAAGTCTGAGAGCTGATCCTCTTCCAGGTTGTCCATCCGGCACGCGCGAAAAGTCGGCAGAACAAAAAAAGGGGGCTGCCGTCGGAAAGACGGCA
>JBOHOM010000043.1:0-15412 GCA_050731075.1 Nitrospiraceae bacterium | reverse complement strand
GTAGCGCGCGTGCGCGCTGGAGTGCATGGTCACCACAGCCTGCCTCTTGGGAGCGTGGATCAGGAATGGCTGGTGCAGCGGGCGAGTTCGCCAAGCCTCTTGCGCAGGTAGCAGGAGAAGCGTACAGTAGCGACGTCTGCATAGCGTCCCTTTAGCTTTGGTCCCGCCGTGCAATTCTCATCCTACGATCCTAAAGATTCTAATCACGAATGATTCAGCGGATAGGGCAACCGCCGCCCAGGATTCGTAACAACCAAAGTTCAAGATGCTGGGAGAAACCCAGTGGTCAGGAAGGGAGGGTATCATGATCAGAAAAGGCCTTATCTGGGGAGCAGCGGCCACACTAATCGCAGTGCTGGGGTATTGGGGGACGTCTTCAGGAGCAAAGGAGTCCGGCGCGAAGGCTGGCGCTCAAGCCGGAATTCCCGCAGAGCAAGTTGCCGACGTCGTGCATGCCGTAATCCAGTCTCACCGGGCATTTTATACGATCAATGTCGTGGAGCGGTTGCAGAAGAAGGGCATCGTGGTCGCTTCAGAAAATTGGCAGGAAGCTAACACGCTTCCTCTTCCGGCACAATTCTTGATGGAGTCCGCCCGGTTGGCGGCGAACACACCGTCTAAGATTGGATACCGGCTGATCAGTCTGTGGCCTATCAACAAACACAATGGGCCCAAGAGTGAGTTCGAGCGCGCAGGGCTCTGGGAGACCTCCCAGCATCCGGATCGTCCCTACAGCGAACTGGTCTTGAATGGACGGGATCTCTACTACCAAGCCATCTATGCCGACAGAGCCATCTCTCAGGCCTGCATCGGGTGTCACAACGCCCACCAGGACAGTCCGAGGCGGGATTTTAAGGTGAATGACGTGATGGGCGGAGTGATGATTAGTATTCCGCTGCATCAATAGTCGGATCACACGGAAGATGACCGGCGGGCGCGCTCGGCGATCTTCTTGCGGAGGCGGGCCTTTTCGAGGCTGATCTGCGCTTCCTTGAGTTCGGAGGGAAGACCTCCCACCTCGAGACGCTGCTTGGCCTTCTCGACGGCAGTTTCTGCTCGCCCGACGTCGATGTCTTCCGCTTTCTCGGCGATCTCGGCCAGAATCGTCACTTTCGTGGGCGTGACCTGGGCAAACCCCCAGAGCACGGACATGTAGGACGTGACCTCGCCGACCCGGTAGCGCAGCTCGCCGATCTTCAATGTGGAGAGAAAATGGCAGTGACCGGGCAGCACGCCGAATTCACCTTCGGTCCCCGGCGCGATGACCTCGTCCACCTGCTGACTGAGCAGCAAGTGATCCGGCGTGACGACTTCGAGCAGCAGCTTGGCCGCCATACCCCTTACCCTCTTTTGACGCCCAGCTTTTCGGCCTTGGCCACCACCTCTTCGATAGTCCCCACCATATAGAACGCCTGCTCCGGGAGGTCATCGTACTTGCCCTCGACGATCTCCTTGAAGCTGCGCACCGTATCCCTGAGCTTGACGTACTTGCCGGGCGTGCCGGTGAAAGTTTCCGCGACGTGGAACGGCTGGGACAGGAAGCGCTGGATCTTCCGGGCGCGGGCGACAGCCAGTTTGTCCTCCTCTGACAGCTCGTCCATGCCCAGGATTGCGATGATGTCCTGCAGCTCCTTGTACCGCTGGAGCACGGACTGGACCGCGCGCGCAACTTGATAATGCTCTTCTCCGATGATTTGGGGGTCCAGGATTCGCGATGTGGAATCGAGAGGATCGACGGCCGGATAAATCCCCAACTCAGCCTGTTGGCGCGAGAGCACGGTCGTCGCATCCAAGTGCGCAAAGGCCGTGGCTGGCGCCGGGTCGGTCAGGTCGTCCGCCGGCACGTAGATGGCCTGCACGGATGTGATGGACCCTTTCTTCGTCGAGGTAATCCGTTCCTGTAACGCGCCCATCTCTGTTCCTAGCGTCGGCTGATACCCTACGGCGGAGGGCATGCGGCCCAGCAAGGCAGAGACTTCCGAGCCGGCCTGGGTGAAGCGGAAGATGTTGTCGATGAAGAGCAGCACGTCCTGGCCCTCCTCATCGCGGAAGTACTCGGCGACGGTGAGGCCGGTCAGGCCCACGCGAAGGCGCGCGCCCGGCGGCTCATTCATCTGCCCATAGACCAAGGCCGCCTTGGACTTCGTGAAGTCATCGGGATCGATGACTTTGGACTCCTGCATTTCATGCCAGAGATCGTTTCCTTCACGCGTCCGTTCGCCGACGCCCGCGAAGACCGAAAACCCACCGTGGTGCAGCGCAATATTGTTGATGAGCTCCATGATGATCACGGTCTTGCCCACCCCGGCCCCGCCGAACAGCCCGACCTTACCTCCCTTGGAGTAGGGCTCCAGGAGATCCACTACCTTGATGCCGGTCTCCAGTACCTGAGTCCTGGTTTCCTGTTCATCCAGCGGCGGCGCCGGCCGGTGAATCGGATAGGTCTTCTTGGACTTGACCGGCCCCTTCTCATCGACTGGCTCGCCCAGGACGTTGATCAAGCGGCCGAGCGTCTCACGACCCACTGGGACAGAGATTGGGCCCCCGGTGTCACGAACCGCCATGCCGCGCACCAGCCCATCGGTGGAAGACATCGCGACGCTCCGCACACGGTTCTCGCCGAGATGTTGGGCCACTTCCAGAGTGAGGCGGATCTCAGGCGTGCCGGCCTTCTTGTCCTCGTCCTGCTCCATCCGAAGGGCGTTGTAGATGTTCGGGAGCTTCCCCTGAGGAAACTCCACGTCCACAACCGGCCCAATGACCTGGATCACTTTGCCTGTACTCATCTTTCACCTTATGGCGTAGTTTTGAATGTTCAATTTGCAATGTTGAATTGTGAATGGAGACGGGCGTCTCCGACCGATCAGAAATTCAACATTCAAAATTCACCCTTCAACATTGAGCGTTCACTTCAGCGCTTCCGCGCCGCCCACGATGTCCATCAACTCTTTAGTGATGGCAGCTTGGCGCGTCTTGTTGTAATAGAGGGTCAGCTTCGCGATCACCTCTCCTGCGTTGCGGGTTGCGCCATCCATCGCAGCCATTCGCGCGGCCTGCTCCGCCGCGGATGATTCCAACAGAATCCGGAACGCCTGAGCCTGCAGATGCTTCATCAGCAAGGCATCCAGCAGTTCCTGTTCATCCGGCTCATAGAGATAGCTGCCCCCAAGCTTCTCGCCGGTGTCCCCGTGTTCGTCAAAAGACTCGATGGGAAAGAGTTGCTCGACGATGACGCGCTGCTGGAGGGCCGACTTGAACTCGTTATAAATGATGTGGGCTTCGTCGAACATCCCCTTCGTGTATTGCTCAGTGGCCGCCTGCCCAATCTCCATCCCGTGCTCGTAGCTCAGTCGATCAAAGATGTCCACGAACGGCTGGTGCGTCAGCCAGTGGCGACGGCGGAAAAAGTCCCGTCCCTTGCGCCCCACGAGACCGATCTCCACCTTCACCCCACGAGCTTCGCGCTCCCGGATAAACTCCAATGCCTTGCGAATAATGTTGGCGTTGAAGGCTCCACACAGCCCTCGGTCGCTCGTGACGACGACCACGCGGACCGTTCGGGTGGGACGCTTCTCCAGGAGGGGGTGCAAGGCGCGGTTCACGCGACGGCTCAGGGTGGACACGACGTCGCGCATCTTGAGCCCGTAGGGCCGAAAGGCCAGGATGCGGGTCTGCGCCCGCTTGAGCTTGGCCGAGGCCACCATCTTCATGGCCCTGGTAATCTTTTGCGTATTCTTGACGCTGGCGATTTTTCGCCGCAGGCTCTGTAAACTTGGCATTGCTCAATCTCAAGCGAGCAGCGAGTAGCTGGTAGCCAATAGCCCGGTCCTGCTCCGGCTGTTCGCTATTTGCTATCAGCTATACGCTGTTTACTTTCCGCTGTATCCCATCTTCTGCTTGAACGTGGTGATGATTGTCTTCAGTTCAGTTGCAAATGCTTCGTCGATTTTGCCCTTGGTCGTGATGTCTTTCCGGATCTGTGGATGATGCTGGGCCACGTAACGCAGCAGATCTTCCTCGAACTGGCGGATCTGACTGATGCGCACGTCATCCAGAAAGCCGTTGACGCCGGCAT
This sequence comes from Nitrospiraceae bacterium, assembly GCA_050731075.1. GTDB lineage: Bacteria > Nitrospirota > Nitrospiria > Nitrospirales > Nitrospiraceae > 40CM-3-62-11. The sequence goes on along the minus strand of JBOHOM010000043.1, from coordinate 11,337 downwards.
AGATGGAAATCACCTGATCGGCGACGGGCATCGGCTTATACTGCCCTTGCTTGAGCAGCTCGACCATGCGGACGCCTCGAGACAACTGAGCTTGGGTCGCCTTGTCCAGCTCGCTGCCGAACTGGGCAAACGCCGCCATCTCGCGGTATTGCGCGAGATCGAGCCGTAGGGTTCCCGCCACCTGTTTCATAGTCTTGATCTGAGCCGCCCCGCCGACCCGAGAAACCGACAGGCCGACGTTGATGGCTGGGCGGACACCGGAGTAAAACAAATCGTTCGCGAGATAGATCTGTCCGTCCGTGATGGAAATGACGTTGGTGGGAATGTAGGCGGAGACATCGCCAGCCTGGGTTTCAATGATCGGGAGCGCGGTCAAGCTGCCACCGCCGAGTTTGTCGCTCAGCTTGGCGGCCCGCTCCAGCAAACGCGAGTGAAGGTAGAAGACGTCGCCTGGATAGGCCTCGCGGCCGGGAGGCCGTCGGAGGAGGAGTGAGAGCTGTCGGTAGGCGGTGGCGTGCTTCGAAAGGTCATCGTAGATGATGAGCGCATGCTTGCCCGAGTCCCGGAAATGTTCGCCGATGGCCACCCCTGAGTAAGGCGCGAGGTACTGCATGGAAGCCGGGTCGCTCGCGGTGGCGGACACGACGACGCTGTATTGCATCGCGCCGGATTCTTCGAGGGTTTTCACCACCCGTGCCACAGTGGAGCGTTTCTGGCCGATGGCGACGTAGATGCAGAACACCCCCTGGCCATTCTGGTTGATGATAGTGTCCACGGCGATGGCGGTCTTCCCGGTCTGCCGGTCGCCGATGATCAACTCGCGCTGGCCGCGTCCGATCGGGATCATCGCATCGATGGCTTTCAGGCCGGTCTGGAGCGGTTCCCGGACCGATTGGCGTTGCACCACGCCGGGCGCGCGCATCTCGATGCGGCGGCTGGCGGAGCTCTTGATAGGACCTTTGCCGTCCAGCGGAAGGCCGATCCCATTGACGACACGGCCGATGAGGGCGTCGCCGACCGGTACCTCGGCAATCCGGCCGGTACGTTTGACCGGGTCTCCCTCCTTGAGGGCGGTGTCATCGCCCATGAGCACGGCGCCCACGTTGTCCTCCTCGAGGTTCAACGTCATGCCGTAGAGGTTTCCCGGAAACTCGAGCATCTCGCCCGCCATCGCGCCGTCCAGACCATAGATCTTGGCGATGCCGTCGCCGACCTGGATCACCGAGCCCGTCTCGCTGACGTCAACCTGCTTGGCAAAGCCTTGGATCTTCTCCTTGATGACCGCGCTGATCTCGTCGGCCTTGATCTGCATGCGTGACTCCTTAGTCCTTCCTCAGGACCTGATGCATCGCATTCAGTCGTGCGCGCAGCGTACTGTCGTAGAGGGTGCTCCCCATTTGGATCCGCAGACCTGCCAGCAAGGTCGGATCTGTGTGGAAGGCGACATTGACCTCCTGACGCAGCAGGTCGTGCAACTGGCCGCGGAGGGCCTCCCGTTCGTCAGGGTTCAATTCTATGGCCGAAGCGACTGACACCTGCCGTGTCCCTTTGGCGTCATCCACCAGCGCGGCGAACGCCTCGGCGATCTCTGGGAGGAAGCTAACGCGGTTCTTCTTGACGAGTTGGCCAAGAAAGCCGGCGACGATCGGGGGGCACTCGACCTTCTGGCTGAGTCCGACGAGGACGGCCACCTTGTCATCGAGTTCGAAGGCCGGGGAAGCCATGACGTGTTTGAGCGGGGGGTAGACTGTAAAGGCCTGACCGAGACCGGCCAGTCCGGCGCGAGTCGGCTCGATGCTCCGGGTATCCAGGAGATCAAACAGAGCTTTGGCGTAACGGCGTGCGACGGACGATTTGACCACGTTCAGTACCGCAGGAACCGGGAACCGGGCGATGATCAGGGAAATTTCGCGTGCGGGTAGGCACGAGAAAAACGCGCCAGACTAGCATCCGGTCGCGGGGCGTGTCAAGCAGGGAGGTGGCGCCAATCCTGTTGAATGATGCCGCCACCCAGCACCCGATCCTCATCGTAGAAGACGGCGGATTGCCCTGGGGCGGGGGCGCGCTGCGGGCTGCGGAAGCGGACGGCCAGGGTCCCGTCACCGTGGGGTTCAACCATCGCGGGCGCGGCGGGCGTGGCGTAGCGGACCTTGACCTGCACCGGACGCGGGCCCGCCACAAGACAGTCGTCAAAGAGGTTCAAGTCCGCCACCAGGCACTCTGACTGGAACAGGCAGTCTTCCGGACCGAGCACGACGGTCTGCGTCTGCGGCACGACGCGCTGGACGTACAGGCGCTGCCCGACGGCAAGCCCCAGCCCTCGGCGCTGCCCCGGCGTGTAGTACGCGATCCCGTCGTGCTGCCCCAGCACGTGCCCTTCCGTGTCGGTGAACGGACCGGGCCGTCTGGAGTCCGGCGCCTCTCGCTCGATGAAGGTGCGGTAGTTGCCCTGACTCACGAAGCAGATCTCTTGGCTCTCTTTCAGCTCGTCAGCCGGCAACCCCAGAGACTCAGCACGAGCCCAGACTGCCGACTTCTGCATGCTCCCGACCGGGAAGAGGACCCGGGGAAGCCAGGACGGAGCGATCCGGTACAGAAAATAGCTCTGGTCCTTGCGGAGGTCGTGGGCTTGTCGGAGGGTGTATAGGTGGCCGTTCTGGACGATTCTGGCATAGTGCCCGGTGGCCACGAAGTCGGCGCGTCGCTCGTCGGCGATTCGATACAGGGAGCGGATCTTCACCCGCTCGTTGCACCGCACGCAGGGATTCGGCGTCGTGCCGGCAAGGTAGCCGGAGAGAAAGTCATCGATGACCCCTGCCCGGAACGTGTCACGCGTGTCGATGACCTCGTGTGAAATGCCGAGGCGCTTGGCCACGTACTTGGCGATACCGACCTTGCAACAGCCGCGCTCCTGCCAGCGCTGCGACGCCGCGGCCGTGTCATCCTCATGCTCCCAGACCTGGAGCGTGATGCCCTGGACCTGAAAGCCCTGCTCGACCAGGAGGGCGGCCGCGACCGAGCTGTCGACTCCGCCGCTCATCCCAAGGATCACTGTGGGCTGTGTCATGGTCGGAGCCTTCTCAGTCCGGCAGGTTCTGGGCCTCTGCGAGGCTCGCGTGCGCGGCGAAATCATGCATGTTCTCAAGCTCTACCGGGCCGTGCGCTTCCTCCATCAGCTTGGGGGCACCCATGTCACAGATCCCCTGAAAGTGGGCGCCTTCTTCCATCGAAAAGGAAGGCGCGTGGACTTCGCCGATGAGGACACCGGATTTGAGAAGCTGCACCTTCTCGATGGCGGTGATGGTGCCGTTGATCTTTCCGCCGCTGATCAGCGTCCCTGCGGTGATGATCCCCTTGAGGACCGCGTGTTCTCCTACCATGAGGGTGCCCTTCGTGTGAATTTCCCCTTCGAGGCGTCCATCGATCCGGACCGTGCCATCGAAGCTCACCACACCCTTGAAATTCACGCCCCTTCCGAGAAAGGTGAAGTTCTCCTCATCGTCAGGGCCGTCTTTCTTGTGTCCGTTAACCCACATATCTTCCTCCTCCAACTTGAGTCTCATATCAGGTTTTCGAAATGCCTCCTCCTTTCGAACCGCCATCGAGTCCGGTTGCCCGGGACTGATGGACTCCCGCTCTCCCCGGGCTTAGACTAAAAACAATAAAGGCCTTATGCCTATATTGCAAGAAAATCCTGTTATGTCAGGGATGGAGGTCCCGGGGGGCTATCCCAAGATCGCTTCCAACAGGCGATCGAGTTCGGCGGATGTGAAATAATGTATCAGGATTTTTCCTCCTCTGCGGCTCTTCAGGATGGAGACTCGAGTCCCCAGCCGTTTCTGAAGCCGGTCCTCGAGGTCGGGGTAGGGTTTTTGCTGGCGCATACTCGTCTTGGCCTTGCTGACCCGTGATTCATCGGCCGCCGCCTTCTCGGCTTGGCGAACTGACAGCTGGCCCTCCACGATGCGGCGAGCCAGCTTGATCTGCCCCTCCGGTCGAGTCAACCCCAACAGCACTTTCGCGTGGCCGGTCGAGATCGCGCCAGATTCAACTAACATCTGGATTTCATTAGGTAAATTGACAAGCCTGACAATGTTCGCGATCGAGGAGCGGTCTTTCCCGAGACGTTGCGCGACGGTGTCTTGGGTGAAGGCGAATTCCTTGATCAGGCGGTGGTAAGCGCGGGCAGCTTCCATCGGGTTGAGGTCCTTGCGCTGGAGATTTTCCACCAACGCGAGCTCCATGGACTGCTCGTCGGTAGAATTTCGTACGATGGCGGAGATGGTCCGGAGGCCGGCTAGTTTCGCGGCTCGCAGGCGGCGCTCGCCCGCGATCGTCTCAAAGAAGCCATCTCCTTTTCGTCGAACGAGAATGGGTTGGAGCAGGCCGTTCTGCTTGACGGACTCTGCCAGTTCCGCCAACTCCCAATCCGCAAACGCTCGTCGCGGCTGATAGCGGTTGGGCATGATCTGGTCGAGTGGAAGCTCCTGGATCTCTCCAGCGAGAGAGACGCGCAGCGGTCTCCTCTCAGGCAGCAGCGCCTCCAGCCCTTTACCGAGCGCTTTTTTCTCCATGTTTGAGAAACTCCTTTGCCAATTCGATGTAAGCCTGCGATCCCGCCGAGACGGCATTGTAGAGCAGTACGGGCCGTCCGTAGCTGGGGGCTTCAGCGAGGGTGACGTTTCTAGGAATCGAGGTCTCGAAGACCTTCGCTTTAAAATGTCCTCTGATCTCCTCCGCAACCTGGCGCGAAAGAGTATTCCGTGAGTCATACATGGTGAGCAGGATGCCTTCCAGCTCCAACGCGGGGTTGAAAGATTCTTGCACACGCCGGACATTGGCCAGCAGCCGGCCCAGACCTTCCATCGCGTAGTACTCGCATTGAACGGGGACCAGGACAGACGAGGCAGCGACCAGCGCGTTGATCGTCAGCAGACCGAGCGCGGGGGGACAATCGAGGATCAGATAGTCGTAGTGGTCCTGGATCTCGTGCAAGACGCTTTTCAGCACTGTTTCACGACCCGGCACCGTGACGAGTTCAACCTCCGCTCCGGCGAGGTCCGCACTGGAAGGCAGGACGGAAAGCCGAGGGACGGGACTGGCTTGAATCACCTCTTTGGCGGTGACACCTCGCGTCAGGCAATCATAGACGGTTCGTCCGACCCTGTTCGGATCAAGGCCCAACCCACTGGTGGCGTTGGCCTGCGGATCTACATCTGCCAACAACACGGAGTGATCGGCCATGGCGAGCGAGGCCGATAGGTTCACCGAAGTTGTTGTTTTTCCTACGCCCCCCTTCTGATTAGCGACCGCGATAATTCTACCCACGATCTCCCCGCTATGAACGACTGCCACCGCCAATCATCATCCTGTTCCACGTGGAACAGGCACCCAGTTCAGAATGCTTAGATTGGGAGAGCTGGTTCCAACACCGTCAGAACCCTGTGCCCATACCCTCGGGGCAGCTCGTACTCGATTTCTTTCGCTTTTCTCAGGCCACACAGGTCCATCCTGTCTTCGAGCGGTCTGGCGCGACACAGAATCACCTTGCCTTGCTTGCTGAGGAGAGGGGGGATGAAACGAAGAAGCTTGTCGACGCCAAGGGCCCGCGTCACGATCGATGCAAATCGACCGTGATACTCAGGTTCTGTCACCATGTCTTGGATTCTCTTTGGAAGAACAGTCGCTCTGTTCAGGTCGAGGGTGCCGATCAGATGTCTGAGAAACGCGGTTTTTTTCTGGCTGGGCTCAAGAAGAATCAAATCCAGCTGGGGATACAGGATCTTTAAGGGAAGGCCGGGAAATCCGGCTCCGGTCCCTATGTCGAGCATGGCATGAGCCGGCGACACGACGATCGCCTGGCTGCAGGCGAGGGAATCAACGAAATGTTTAATGGTAATCTGGTCCGGTTGTCTGATCGCGGTGAGGTTGATCGTCTTATTCCAGGCAATCAATTCGTGAACATACAGGGTCAGTTCCGAAACCTGACGGGCCGTGAGCCCAATCCCGAATTCTGCAGCCCCCTCGAGCAAGAGCTTGCTCCACCGTCCTGCCTGATGCACGGGGCACATCTACGACAAACGGTCATCCGCGTCAAGCGCTTTTTTCGTGAAAGGGGGAGCGGGACATCATGGAGGATGTCGGGGCAGGAGTTCCGCCAGGCGTCACCGGAGTCAGTAACAGCTCACTGCATGGTCGAACGTGAAACCACGACGTCCGCACGGGCTTGCCGCCGGTCGCGTTCCAACGCCACGAGCAGGAGGGAGACCGCCGCTGGTGTGACTCCTGAAATCCGAGAGGCTTGACCGATGGACGCCGGCCGCACGTGCTTCAGTTTCTCGAGCACCTCACGGGAAAACCCAATGACCCGATCGTAGTTAAACGCGACAGGAATCTGGCGCTCCTCCAGCTTTTTGAATCGAGCCACTTGCTGCAGTTGTCGCCTGATGTATCCGTCATATTTCACTGCAATTTCAACGCATTCGATAATTTCACCATCGGCAATGCCGGGTTCGCCAAGCATGCCACAGAGCTTTTCGTAGCTCAATTCCGGGCGCTTCAAGAGCTGCGCAAGGGTCAGGTCGGGGGTCACCCCTTCCAACTGCATCGCCGCAAACTTGTCTCGCAGGGCTTCGGTCCAGGTCGGTCGGGTCTCCTTCAGACGTGTCAGTTCTCTGTCGATGATGGAGCGCTTGGCTTGGGACCGAGCATAGTCGCGATCCGCGACAAGGCCGAGCCGGTGCCCGATGTCCGTCAACCGGAGGTCCGCGTTGTCCTGTCGCAAGAGCAGACGGTATTCGGCCCTGGAGGTGAACATCCGATAGGGCTCACGCGCATCTTTGGTGATGAGGTCATCGATGAGAACGCCGATGTAAGCCTGCGACCGATCCAAGATCAAGGGCGCTTCACCCCTCAGCTTCAGCACCGCGTTGATGCCCGCCATGAGCCCCTGCGCGGCCGCCTCTTCGTAACCCGAGGTGCCATTGATCTGTCCTGCGTGATAGAGCCCGCCGACGAGTTTTGTTTCCAATGTGGGGTGCAGTTGGCGCGGCGGGAAATAATCATACTCCACGGCGTAGCCGGGCTTCAGCATCCTGGCATGCTCCAACCCTGGAATGGTCCGGAGGATCGCCGCCTGCACATCGACGGGAAGACTCGTGGAAATCCCGTTCGGATAGTATTCGTTGGTGTCCAAGCCCTCGGGCTCGACGAAGATCTGGTGCCGAGGCTTGTCGGCAAAGCGGACCACCTTGTCTTCGATGGAAGGACAGTAGCGGGGCCCGACTCCCTCAATGAGGCCGCTATACATCGGCGACCGGTCCAGGTTGGCGCGAATGATCGCATGGGTCTCTGGATTCGTGTAGGTGAGATGACAGAGCATTTGGGGAGTGGTGATCCGCTCGGTCCGACAGGAGAACGGCCGTGGCGGATCGTCGCCCGGCTGGGGGCTCATGGCGTCGAAGTCGATGGTGTCCCGGTCCAGACGAGGCGGGGTCCCGGTCTTCAGGCGGCCCAATTCGAAGCCGAGGTCGCGCATGCAGTCCGAGAGCTGCTCCGCCGGGGCTTCACCGGCCCGTCCGGCGGGAAAGTGGCTCAACCCGATGTGGATCAAACCCTTAAGGAATGTACCCGAGGTCAAGATCACGGCCCCGGCGCCGATCTCCTCGCCGGAGTCCGTCAGAATGCCGGTCACGGCTCCCCCGCGCGTCACAATGCGGTCGACCGTGCCACGACGAATCTCCAAGCCGGGTTGGGCGCGGAGCGTCTCCTGCATCGCGCGGCGGTACAGTTTCTTGTCGCATTGCACGCGCAGCGCCCGGACGGCCGGCCCCTTGCTGGTGTTGAGCATTCGAAACTGGATACCGGCTCGGTCGGTGTTGCGGCCCATCTCTCCGCCCAGCGCGTCGATCTCATTCACCAGGTGCCCTTTGGCAATGCCACCGACCGCCGGATTGCAGGACATCTGGGCGATCTTGTCCTCGTCCATGGTGAGCAGCAGGGTCCGTGCGCCCATGCGGGCCGCCGCGAGCGCCGCTTCGCACCCCGCGTGTCCTCCGCCGACCACGATCACGTCAACACGGATGCCCATCCCCACACCCTCGTCCCCCTGCCTTGCCCCTCGCCTGCGGCCTGATTACTTTCCGATGCAGAATTCACGGAAGATGCGATCGAGAATATCGTCAGTGCTGACTGCCCCGGTAATCTCGCCCAAGGCGTCGATGGCGGCGCGCAGGTCCACGGCCACAAACTCGCCGGAGAGACGCGCCTCGACAGAGCCGGCGGCGCCGGTCAAGGCCTCATGGGCTCTCACCAAGGCCGTCTGATGCCGCAAGCGCGTCACCACGGTGGCCTCACCCGGCTCGAAGTCCGGTCGCAGGATCATCGTCCGAAGACGGTCACGCAGCTCATCCAGCCCGGCGCCGGTCATGGCCGAGATCCAGACGACGGGACAGGCGCGGGCGCCGCCCTCGAGCAAGGCCTGATCGGGTGGGTCAAGGCGGCGCGGCAGGTCGGTCTTGTTGACGACCACGAGCCGCTTCTTCTCCTGGTGCTGGGCCAGCAGGTCTCGATCTTCGTCGCTGAGCGGGATCGAGCCGTCCACGAGGACCAGCAGCAATTCCGCGTCGGCCATCGCCGTCCGGCTGCGGCGCACGCCCTCCTGTTCCACGGGGTCGTCCGTGTGACGGACTCCCGCGGTGTCGAGCAGGCGGACCGGGACGCCTCTGATGTTGAGGACTTCCTCCAGCACGTCGCGGGTGGTCCCCGGGACCGGCGTCACGATGGCCCGATCGGTTTTCAGCAGGGCATTCAACAGGCTGGACTTGCCGACGTTCGGGCGGCCGATAATCGCGGCGGTCACGCCCTCGCGAAGTATCCGCCCCTGTTGGGCACTGTCGACGAGGCGGGCGATCTCCGCGATGATCTCCTGGAGGCCGGCGGTGAGTTCCTGCGGCTGGATAAACGTCAGGTCTTCCTCCGTGAAGTCGATGGCCGCCTCGACATGCGCGAGCAGGCTGATGAGCGTATCGCGCATCCGGTCGATCTCCTTCGAGAGGGTTCCGCGCAGTTGCGCCTGGGCGATCCTCAAGCTGCCGGCGGTCTTGGCGCAGATGGTGTCCAGGACCGCTTCGGCCTGGGTCAGGTCAAGCCGGCCATTGAGGAACGCGCGCTTCGTGAACTCGCCCGGTTCAGCCAGCCTCGCCCCCCGACGCATCACGGCTTCGCACACGGTTTGGAGCACCAAGGGACCGCCATGGCAATGAATCTCCACGACGTCCTCGGCGGTGTAGGAATGCGGGGAGCGCATGACGACGACCAGCGCTTGGTCGACGGCGCGACCGGTGTCTCGCGGTGCCGCCGTGTCAAGAATGTCGGCCTGGTAGAGGGTGTGACTCTTCACCGAGCCGAGCGGCCGGCCGGACCGGAGACGGACAAGCCCCGACGCCGCCTCGATGGCCTTCTCACCGCTAATCCGCACGATACCGATCCCGCCATCTCCAACCGGCGTGGCGATGGCACAGATCGTATCCTCGAGCTGTCCGCTCATAGCCTGATCACCTCACGTTTCCACGCGCGTGTCCGCCTCGGGCTTCGGTCCGACCTTGTCCTTTTTCCGTTTGCCGGCCGGCTTTTCCCCGTCGGCCGCTCCAGCGTCTACGGCCGGCTCCGACGCGAGCGAGAAAGTGGGTTTCTTGAAGATGTATCGGTCCGTGATGAATTGTTGCCCGATGGTGAGGACATTGTTCGTGAGCCAATAGAGCACCAGGCCAGCCGGGAAGGTGAGAAACAAGATGGTCAGCATGGCCGGCAACAGCAGCATGACCTTCGCCTGAACGGGATCCATGGTCGTGGGCATGATCTTCTGCTGGAGCACCATCGTGGCGCCCATGATTACCGGCAGGACGTAATACGGGTCCTGGACGGAAAGATCGGTAATCCAGAGCAGGAAGGGCGCCTGGCGAAGGTCGATGGTCATGTAGAGGATATTGAAGAGCGCCACGAAGACCGGCATCTGGAGCAGCATCGGCAGGCATCCCCCCACGGGGTTCACCTTGTGGTCGCGATAGAGTTTGATCAATTCCCGGTTGAGGCGGTCGCGGTCATCCTTGTATTTGGCCTGGAGCTCGACCACCTTCGGTTGAACAACTTGCATGTCCTTCATCGACTTGTAGCTCTTGTACTGCAGGGGGACGAACAGGAGTTTGACGCCGACGGTCAATAAGATGATGGCCAGTCCGTAGTTATGGGTATAGTCGTGGAGGAAGCGAAGGACGTAAAAGAGCGGCTTGGCGACCGCCTTGACGATGCCCCAGCTCCCGTAAATGAACCAGCCGAAATCGATGGTGTCTTCCAGGCCCACGTTCAAGGACTTGAGCGTATCGAACTCCTTGGGGCCGGCGTACAACTGCGCCGAGAGGTCCGCGCTCCCGGCGGGTGGTGCGAACCGCACGCCGGCGGAGACAAGCTTCTCCCCCTCTTTCTTGATCACGACGGCGGCGGCGTCGGTGGTGGGCATTAAGACACTCAGGAAATACTTATCCTGGAGGGCGACCCACCGGACGGCTCCCTTCCGTTCCAGTTCGGTGTCGGGCGTGTCTTTCTCGATTGTGTCGTCCACCAGTGAGGCGGGCCCGATCAGCCCGATGAACCCTTCGCCCCATTCCACGATTCCGAAGTTCGTGCCCAGCCGAATATCGAAAGGGCCGGTGAGCCCCTCGGTCTTCACGGAGACATCCACGACATAGCTGTGGTGGCGGAATGTCAGCCGTTTCTCAACCCTGATGCCGGTTCCGGGGGCGCGATAGGCGAACGTCAGGTGGCCGACGGGATGGGATGCATCGAGCGTCATGAAATCGCGCTCGACCTGGTACAGTCCCTCTGCCAATCGATGGTTCAGAGCCGCGTCGGCTGAGTGGATGGACAAGGGCTTTTGAAACTTGCCCTCTGTGTGGATGAGTTGAATGGGCTGAGGGCCATCCGGGCCAGTGATCGTGTAGCGGGTCAGCTGCCAGCTCGTGATCGCGGCGCCACGGTTTGTGAACACAGCCCGAAACAGATCCGTCACCACCTCCTCAGTCCCCTCCTCCGATGAGGATCTCGCCCCCGCGGCGTCCGGCAGTCCGGAAGGGCTGGACGGAAGGGAAGACGGAGAAGAGTCGCCAGACCTCGCGGCGGGCGATCCAGCGCCTGCGGCGGGTGCTGCGGCAGGAGCTGCTCCCTGTCCCCCAGATCCGGTGCCGGGCCCTGACTGATCCGGCTGAGCCGGGGGCGGGGTGATCCCCATCTCCCGCAACAGATAGTCGTAGCCAAGCAGGATCGCGAGGGAGAGGAGTAAGA
>JBOHOM010000042.1:0-4257 GCA_050731075.1 Nitrospiraceae bacterium | reverse complement strand
GGTCCTCTCCGACCCGCTCGATTCCAGCCAACGCAAGCGCCACGGCATTGGTCACCTCCGTGGCCCCCACGATCGTCACCGGGGTGCCCACCGCAGTCGCCTCGAACACGGCATCGATCTCCCGGTTGTTCAGCATGACACAGCCGAGCGTCTGGCTCAGAAACATGTCCTCTTTCCCGTGAATTTCAATCTGTCCTCCAATGAACGCTTCAGCCGGGATGGCTCCGGCGGTGCGGGCGAGGTGGAACCGACGGCGGTCCTCGGAATTTGGATAATCGAGCAGCAACGCCCGATAGAACTGCGTCTGGCCTCGATCGCGTTTCTTGATCACACGGTACTGACCTTCCGGGGTCGCCCCGTCCCCTTGATACCGCTTCTCGAGCACGCCGTTAAAGCCGAGGCGGACCGGGTACGAGACCGCCCGGCGGCCGTTCCTGTAGAGCGTCAGAAGGCGATCGGCCTTACTGACCACGATGGCAGCCGCTCGATGCGCCCGTGACCACTCCACGGTCCGTTGCGCCATTCGACGCCACATCTCCACCTTGCTTGCGTCGGCATAGCGTCCCAGTTCCGTGTTCAACAGCGCCGACTGATCCTCCAGCAGACGGGACGCCTCCTGGACCGCCCGCAGGGAGCGAGCATACAGCCCCTGTTCGAACAAGGAGCGCGCCTGGCTCACCAACACCTCGGTCTCGATCGGTCGCTGCCCCAGCACTACCCGGCCTCCCATCTCGTCGATCAGACCGTCGAAGATGCGTAGACGCTGTTCCATCACGCTCAGACGCGTTTGGGCTTCGAGGCGTCTGGCCTCCTTCCTCTGTGCGGCCGTCGCCGCGGCCCGCCTGCCATTCTCCTGAAGCTCGTGCAGATCCGTCACCAACGGATCCGCTTCCCAAGGCCAGTGAATCACATCCTCTTCGGCCAGCAGCCGCCCCTTGACGGCGACCCAGCGGTCAACAAACCGCGCATACTCCTCAGGCGCGAACTCCGCCCCTTGGACCTCCACGAGCTGCCGGTCCAAGGCTTCCACCGCCTGGAGAAGTTCCGGAGGGGCTTTCTGGACGCAGGCCGACAGGCCAGCGACCAGCCACCAGGTCATGGCCGCGATGGAGAGGGCGGCCCGAATTGTGGTCGAGAGAGACATCTTACTTCTTCTTCGCCAGGGCACTCTTCTGGGCCTTCCCGGAACGGGTTTTCGCCAGCGCGGACTGAATCTCCGCCGCGACCGATTGACTCTTGTCCTGGATCGCCTTGGCCTTGGATTGGGCCGCCTTATAGTCACCGGCCTCAAGAGCGGCGGACACCTCGGTCAGAGAGGCGCTCAATCCTCTCACGTCAGCCTTAATGGCCTCCAGCGCCGCCCGGTCCTTCCCGACCGGGGCTTTCGCGACCAGCAGCTGCGCGGTCTTAACCGCTCCCTGGGCGTCGCGATAGGCTTGGATCGCTGCCGCCTTCACTTCTTCTTTCTTCCTGCCTACTTCGCCCATGACGCGGGCCGATTCCGTTTGTGCCGCCACGAGGAACTGCTCGGCCTTTTCGTAGTCCCGGAGCACGGCGACCTTGTCGTTCTGCTGAGAAATCTCAGTCTTCGCATTGGCCAGCATGCCCTCTATCTTAGCAAAATCTTCAGCCATGTAGTCTGCCGCGCCGGCCGTTCGCGCCTCATTGACCGCTTGCTCGGCGGCGGCGAGCTTGTCGGTTGGAGCTTTCGCGCACCCGACGACCAACAGCAATATCGGTGCGACTGCAACGGTGAATATACGTCTCATCGAAGATGTCCTCCTCCGTTTCCCGTCAGTGAAAATCCGACGACCGAGTTCCTTCTGACAAACCCCTGCTCTCCTCGCGGGAGCAGGACCGGCCGCCCCTCCGATCGAACACCGGCTCAACCGAAGGGGGCCAGCCACTGCTCCAAAACCCGCATTACTTCTTGTCGGCTTTCTTCTTGGCCTCCTTTATATGGCTCTTCTTGCCCTCGGCCTTCTTCGCCTCGACCTTCTTCTCGGCTGGAGCAACGGCAGGAGCGGCAGCAGCCGGAGCAGCAGCAGGGGCGGCAGGAACCGCAGGCGCCGGGGCGGCTGTCTCGTCGGCCTGTACAAACGTCACTGCGCCGAACGTCAGTCCGATCACCAATGCCAACATGGCTACGAGCGTCTTGTTCATCTGATTCTCACCTCCTTCCACTCTAATCTCGCCTCACCCGAGGCGGCAAGGGAAACCTGCAAACCGGTCAACAGGGTGGATGATTGAGCAAGCTCGATGCCAGAAAGTGCAGTGCGCGATAAGCCTGTGTCTCTCTTTAGTTGGATAACACGAACACTCCAGACAGCGAGCGGTATCCCCACTGTCATGGGGCAGAATTGCGACGCGCAAACAAAACCGCCTCACTATCGGTCATCGAACCTGCTCCATGCAGCAATGGAAGGGTCTCGCGCCGGAGTGCGGCGGCTGAATCCCCGGTCGCACGGCGGCACGCGCGATTGACACCCTGCGAAACCGCACCTATAATGACGCTCTTTCGTGAATCGAATTGTGCGGGAGGGGTATCACGATGTCTTTCACGTTCAGACAACCATCGAACTTAAAAAGGAAAAGGGACCACGGCTTCCGAAAGCGGATGAGCACGAAAAATGGCCGAAAGATCTTGGCCAGGCGGCGGGCCAAAGGGCGGGTGAGACTGACTGTGTGAGGGATGTCCCGGGTATGTCGCGACCGCCGGGAGATCATCACCTCTTCCTGCGGAGCAGAGCCGAGATCGAACGGGTCAAAAAGGACGGCCGCAGGTTTCAGACCCCTCTCTTCAACCTGGTCTCCTTCGCCTCGGGGGCCCCACACACCCGCATCGGAATCATCGTGGGCAAGCGACTCGGCATGGCCGTGACCCGCAATCGAGCCAAACGCATGTTTCGGGAATTGGCGCGACAGGTGCGGCAGCAATTGGTGGCGGGACAAGACCTGCTGGTGTTCCCAAGACGCGAGTCACTCTCCGCCCGTCCTCCCCAGCTCCGTGATCTCTGGATCTCGGCTCTGCGGCACGAAGGATTGTTGGTTTCCCGAACGGACCTGTGATGCGACACCTCTGTCTCGGTTTGATCACGCTGTATCAGCGATGGGTCTCACCTCTGTTTCCACCTGCCTGCCGATTTGAGCCCACCTGTTCCCGTTATGCCTGCGAGGCGATCCGCCGACACGGTGCCATTGTGGGACTGGGTTGGGCAGCGCGCCGGCTGCTCAAGTGTCACCCCTTCCACCCGGGCGGGTTCGATCCCGTTCGCTAGCCTGCTGCCACTGTGGCGCGGCCGTACGGCGTACCGTGAAGGCAGTTTGCCCGGGAAAGCGAAGGCCGGAGACCCAGAGGTGAACCGATGCGCCGGGGGTTTTCAGCCGACCTGATCATGGAGTCGCCGCGCTGATGGAAAAGCGAGTCATCCTGTTCTTACTTCTCTCCCTCGCGATCCTGCTTGGCTACGATTATCTGCTCCGGGAGATGGGGATCACCCCGCCTCCGGCTCAGCCGGATCAGTCACAGCCCGGCACCGGATCTGGGGGACAGGGAGCAGCTCCTGCCGCAGCACCCACCGCAGGCGCTGGATCGCCCGCCGCGAGGTCTGGCGATTCTTCTCCGTCTTCCCTGTCGTCCAGCCCTTCCGGACGGCTAGACGCCGCGGGGGCGAGGCCCTCATCGGAGGAGGGGACTGAGGAGGTGGTGACGGATCTGTTTCGGGCTGTGTTCACAAACCGTGGCGCCGCGATCACGAGCTGGCAGCTGACCCGCTATACGATCACTCGCCCGGATGGCCCTCAGCCCATTCAACTCATCCACACAGAGGGTAAGTTTCAAAAACCCTTGTCGATCCACTCAGCCGACTCGGCTCTGAACCACCAATTGGCAGAGGGACTGTACCAGGTCGAGCGTGATTTCATGACGCTCGATGCCTCCCATCCCGTGGGCCATTTGACGTTCGCCTACCGCGCCCCCGGAACCAGCATCAGGGTTGAGAAACGGCTGACATTCCGCCACCACAGCTACGTGGTGGATGTCTCCGTGAAGACGGAGGGGCTGACCGGCCCTCTCGACATTCGGTTGGGCACGAACTTCGGAATCGTGGAATGGGGCGAAGGGTTCATCGGGCTGATCGGGCCGGCCTCGCTGGTGGACGACACAATCGAGAAAGACACGCCCGACACCGAACTGGAACGGAAGGGAGCCGTCCGGTGGGTCGCCCTCCAGGATAAGTATTTCCTGAGTGTCTTAAT